>NZ_JBDPMI010000059.1:0-14830 GCF_039871555.1 Streptomyces sp. B5E4 | reverse complement strand
GCACCGGTAGCAGGCCGCGGACCACCGCCCACTCCGCGTCGGTCATGTCCGACGGGTAGCGTCGCACACGCCCAGCACGATCGGCCGCGTTGCCGTACACGTGCGCGAGGCAATCACACGGCCGGGCGGGCGAGCTGGACGCAGCAGGCAACGACGCGGAAGACTGCGGCACCAGGGCCTCCTGTTGCTCATGGACTTCGACACCCACGAGCTGTGCAGGAGGCCCTGCCTCCATGCCCGGAAACCCGGAAATCACCCACCCGAGTTGCCACACTCGAACCCACACCCACCTTGATCGGTACGACAACGGCTTCTAAGCCAATACCACCCAGAGAATTTTTGACAGGTCACGGCTTTGAGCACATGGAAACGGTGGCGAGGTGGAGTCCGGCCAGGTAGGTCAGGGCGCATCTACGGGCAAGTGCCGGGCTCGGCATGGTGGCTTCTGCGTTCCATACGCCTGATGGCCGGTGCCGCCATGGCGCCGTGCAGTGCCACCGAGCCCACTACGGTGAAGGCCACCACGGCCCACAGTTCGCGCTCCAGCCCGCTGAAGGGGTTCTGACCCAGCGCATAGGACAGGTAGAACAGCGAGCCAATCCCGCGGATACCGAACGACGCCACGACAACGCGCTCCGGTCGCCCCATTGTGCTCTTCACCTGAGCCAGCCACCCGGCGAGAGGCCGGACGACCAGCAGCACCAGGACACCGACGGCCACCCCCCTCATGGTCAGGGCAGACAAGGCGCCTGTGGCGAGGTAGCCGCCGAGCAGAAACAGCAAAAGAGCGGTGAGCAACCGCTCGATCTGCTCAGTGAACTCATGCAGAACCTTGTGGTAGCCGTGGCTGCGCTCGACGGCACGGACAGCGCATGCGGTGACGAACACGGACAGGAACCCATAGCCGTGGAGCACCTCGGCGATCCCGTAGGACAAGAACGTGGCCCCCAGCGCCACGAAGCCCTCCATGTGCTCGGACAGCCGCAGCACCGGCGTCTTCGCACGGAAGAACATCCACCCCAGCAGCCAGCCGACGACCGCCCCCACGAGCAGCCCGACGGCACACTTGCCCAGCACGTCCGTCAGAGCCCAACGTCCGATCCACTCCGTCGACCAACCGGCGCCCACCGCCGCAGCGAGAGCGATGGCCGCATAGACGAACGGAAAGGCGAGGCCGTCGTTCAGCCCTGCCTCACTGGTGAGAGCGAACTGCGCATCATCCTCCTCATGGCCGCTGCCCAGCGGCTCTCCCACCCGCACCTCCCCGGCCAGCACCGGATCGGTAGGCGCGAGCACAGCACCCAGCAGCAGGGCGACGGCGGGCGGCCAGTCCAGCACACCCCAGGCCAGCACAGCGACAGCCACCACAGTCAGCGGCATCGTGACGCCCAGCAACCGCCAGGTACTGGACCACCTCCGAAGGCCGAAGGGCCGGTCAATGGCGAGCCCTGCCCCCATCAGCGACACGATCACACACACCTCGGTGGTGTGCTCGACCCACAGACGGTCCTGTACGGGGTCCACCGCCGGCACGGGCAGCGGTAGCAACTGGATGAGCACGCCTGCGACCAGGAAGATCATCGGCAGGGAGAAAGGCCGCTGGGAAACAACCCGAGGCAGCACTGCCGCCGCGAGCGCCCCGATGCCCAGGCAGAGATAGACCACGTCCGAAAATGTCACTGCATACTCCTGCCACCACGCACATTGAGTCTCACCAGCGACGCGTGTACCCAACGGCTCGCACCTGCCCTGGGATGCTCCTCCGCCACCGCACTGGCAGCGGTAGAGACCAAGGGGCCAACGCGGCATGAAGGTCACTATCGTCGGTCTCGACAAGCCCACCGCCGGTAACACGCGTGGTCGAACGGGGTGGGGTCGCAACGTGCAGCAGTCGCTGTGGACGACCGGGCCCGGGTATCCACCGGCGATCGAACCCGGCAACTGGTCACTCAGCGTGTTCGGGCATGTGGGATAGGGTGCTGGCAATGCGCCGGGGCGCAGGGTGTGCCGGGAAGTCTGGTCGGCGGTCCGAGGGCCTTTGTGCCCGCGATCGGCTCCCTGGAGGTTACCCCGCTGTGGCCGACGCGCCGCGTTCGCGTTCTTCGTTCCTCGGTGTGCTGCCGTGGCCCGAGCGGCAGGCGGTCGCCCGGGCGCTTCGTACGGAGACGCTCGGTGGCCTGGTGCTGCTGGTCGCCGCGCTGGTGGCACTGGTGTGGGCCAACAGCCCGCTCAGCCACGTTTATGAAGAGGTCCGCGGCTTCCACTTAGGTGTCTCCGAGCTGGGGCTGGACCTGTCGGTGCAGCACTGGGCCGCGGATGGGCTGCTCGCGGTGTTCTTCCTCGTCGCCGGCATCGAGCTGAAGCGGGAACTGGTCGTCGGGGAACTGCGCACGCCCGCGACGGCGGCGCTGCCGGTCGTGGCGGCGCTGTGCGGCATGGCCGTGCCGGCCGCCGTCTACGTCGCCGCAGTGGCCTTCCGGGACGGCGACCTCGTCGGATGGGCGGTGCCGATGGCCACCGACATCGCCTTCGCCCTGGCCGTCCTCGCGGTGATCAGCACACATCTGCCGACCGCTCTGCGGGCCTTCCTGCTGACGCTGGCGGTCGTCGACGACCTCGGGGCCATCCTCGTGATTGCCTTGTTCTACACGTCCGACCTCAACCTTCCCGCCCTGGCAGGAGCCATGGCCGGGCTCGCCGTCTTCTACTTGCTGCAGCGGCTGCGGGTGACGGGTTGGTGGTGGTACGTGCCGCTGGGCGCGGTGATCTGGGCGCTGATGTACAACGGCGGAATCCACGCCACAGTCGCCGGCGTGGCGATGGGCCTGATCCTGCGCACCAGACGCGACGAAGGCGAGAAGTCCTCGCCCGGCGAGCGCACCGGACACCTGCTGCATCCCTTCTCCGCCACCGTCGCCGTGCCGCTCTTCGCCCTCTTCGCCGCCGGGATCGGCGTATCCTCCACCGGCCTGGGTGAGGTCTTCACGCGGCCGGAGGCCCTGGGCGTGGTCCTGGGGCTGGTTCTGGGCAAGACCCTGGGGATCTTCATCGGCACATATCTCGCCGCCCGCTTCACCCGCGCACAGCTCAACCCGAACCTGGCCTGGGCCGACGTTCTGGCGCTCGCCGCGCTGGGCGGCATCGGGTTCACCGTCTCGCTGCTCATCGGCGATCTCGCCTTCTCCGGCTCCGCGCTGGGCGAGGAGGTCAAAGCGGCCGTCCTCGTGGGGTCCGTCCTCGCCGCACTGCTCGCCACGGTGCTGTTGCGCCGGCGCAACCGTGTCTACCGGCGCCTGTACGAGGAGGAGAACGCCGACGCCGACCACGACGGCATCCCGGACATCTACCAGCGCAAGACCACCGACGACGCCGTTCCATAGCCGAGGAGAGAACTGCGCCTCCGCTACCGCGGGTCCGCATCGGCTGCTTCGCCGGGAACGGGATCGCGACCTTCTTTCCTACGGATGTCCTGCGCCGTGGGGCAGGGTGCGTATGGGTGTTCTACAGCTCGTCAGCGTGTGGATGATGGGTGACGCGGCGCGGGCGGGCCGGGCCGGGCGGGTCGGGTGTGAGGGCGGTGTCCACCGTGAGGTGGAGGCGGGTGCCGCCGTCTGCCTCGCCGGTGGGATAGCTGCGTTGCTCGGTGGCGGCGAAGCGGTTGCGGAGCACGTCGGCGATCTGCCGTGCCGTCTCGGGGGAACCGGCGATGATGCGGATGTCCGCCATGCCGGGGCGGCCCGGCTGCGACGGGGCCGGGGATGTGTCCGCTGCGGAACCGTTGTCGTTCATTTCGTGCTCCGTCCCTGGCTGCTGTGACGGCGGCGCCGTGTGCGGCGGCCGCGTGGTTGAGAGTGTCACCGGGGGAGGTCGTAGTGACGGAAGACCGCCTCCTCCGCCTCCGCGGGCATGATGTCGTCCGTATCGAGCGAGGGGACCTTGCGCACCAGCGCCTTGGCATAAGCGACCTTGACGTAGTCCAGCCCCAGGATCACGTTGTCGAAGGGCACGAAGGCCAGACGGTGGCAAGTGGGCAAGCCCATACGAACCGTGGCCATGGCCGGTTCGTCGGTACCCGTGTCCACGTATACCGCTTCGAGCACACCGATCTTGCAGTCTTTCGGGTCGATGACGCTGTGGTTGCGCCATTCGCGAATGTCGGCCGCCTCGATCATGGCCAGTCCTCCTGCAAGCCGTGCTCACGTCCGGTAAACGCGCACACTCCCACGTCCGGCATTCTCCGCCGCGCATACCTCCGTCGGCGGTTTCCGGCTCGTTTGAGGAGCGTTGCTCGCGGACGGCTCCACGAATACGCCCGAACCGCCGGAGGCGATTGCTTGCCGGGAAGCGGCCCGGAAGAAACCGGCATGTGGGGCGCTCCGGTAGATTCGAGTCTACTCCGCGAAGTCACGTGCGGGCTATGTGCGGCCGATGGGCCGGGCAACGCTCGTTCGGCGACATCCCAGCCCTCGATGCCTCGGGCCGTGGCAAGCCGTGCGGTTACCGACAACTTGTGCGGCACGGTGCTGCCTGCCTCAGGCCGATCGTCCAGTGAGCGAGCCAGGGCGCTGTCCGTCTGCTGCGACTACGCCGCGCGGACCGCCACCAGGCAGGGCGCTGCACCGCGGCTGTCGGCCCAACCCCCGGCGCCTTCCTTTTCCGGCCCCGTCGGGCACGTCTCGCGAGTCCCCCGTGCCGGTCGCATCAAACGCGGCCCGTCCCGACAGATCGCTGACGGCAGTGGAGCGACGCGATGGTTGGGCGGCCGGCTGTGCCTGCGACTTCCGGGCCGAGCTGTCGGGGCGTGCGACGTCCAGGCGCATCGCCGTCCGTGGTCTCGTGGTGGACGCTCCCCGCAGAACCCCGGCAAGCACCGGGCCGAGGAGCTGACTGAAATGCCGAGAGCCTTTCGCGCGCAAGCTTCCGCGCCTGCGCCGTTTTCGGCCTGTACGAGCCCGGGCCGGCGCAGACCCCACCCGGGGAGCGAGGTCGGCATCACGACCACGACCGCCCTTCTCTCTCCCCCGACGACGGAAGACCAGTCCGCCGCACTGGACGCCTGCCTCCTCCAGTAGCGCCTTCCACTCGTGGTATTCGGTGTTGGGGTTGAGCGGCTCACCCGCCGGGGTGGTGAAGACGAGCCTTGTCCACCCACAGCTGGCGGTCGGCTCTGCGCTCGTCGGCCTGCTCCTGTCGACGTAGGCGCAACAGCTCCACGAATTCGTCCGGCAGCCCGACGAGGCGCCTGGCCGGGACCTGGCGTCCTTGGTCTCGCGACGCACCTGCTGTCGTTCGGGGTATTAGCTGCACCTTCACCAGGCCGGGGCAACCGTGGCTGGGCGGTGACGCTACCGCTTCGTGCGTCGGGGTGAGGCTTGCCGGAGGTCTGCGCCGGAGCCGACGTGCCGCTTCGTTTCCTGGGAGCCGTACCAGTCCAGGCACATCACGGTGGCGTCGTCCTCCAACTGCCCGCCGGCCGCGTCCAGGACCGCGGTGCTCAGCGTCAGCGCGGTCTCCCGGGGGTGCAGGTGCCGGGTGTCCATCATGAGGTCGGGCAGGTCCATCGTCTCCGCGCCGCGTTCGAGCATGCCGTCGGTGAGCATGATCAACCGGTCGCCGGGGCGCAGGTCGAGTTCTTGGACTCGGTAAGGGTGAGGGGTGGCCACGGTCAGTCCGAAGGGCTGGTCCGCCTCCAGGGCGATCTCGTCCACCTCTCCGTCGCGCATGCGTAGCGGCAGGGGGTGGCCTGCGTTGATCAGCTCAGCTTGCCCGGTGCGGAGGTTGATGCGCACCAGTTGCCCGGTGGCGTGACCGTGGGGTCTGTGGTCGGCCAGGGCCTGGTCGGCTCGCCGGGCCTGCTCCCTGAGGTCAGCCCCTTGGCGGCGGGCGCCGCGCAGGGCGCCCACCAGCACCGTCGCCGACAGCGCGGCCTGGAGGTTGTGCCCCATGGTGTCGGTCAGGGACAGGTGGAGGGTGTCGTTGTCAAGGATGTAGTCGAAGGTGTCGCCGCTGACGTCTTCGGAAGGTTCCAGATTCCCGCTCAGCGCGAACTGCGCCGCCTCGCAGGTGAGCGACAGGGGCAGGAGCTGGTACTGGATCTCTGCGGCCAGGGCGAGCGGCCTGCTGCGCTTTCCCCAGGTGTAGAGGTCGGTAAAGCGTTGGTTGGCGATCACGATGTAAGCCAGGATGTGCGCGGCCTCACCCACCGCGTCGAGCACCTCCTGGCCAGGGTCGGCCGGCAGCAAGAGCTCCAGCAGCCCGATGGCGTCGCCGCGGTTGGTGACCGGAAAGATCACCCGCTCCCCCTGGCCCGTCGTCTCGCGGTAAGGCCGCTGAGTGCGGATCACATGCTCGTAGACGCTGCCGAACAGGTTGATTCTGTCTGCCTGGCGCCCACGCCCGGCCTTCGACCGCGAGGCGGTGGACAGCGGCACCACCGCTTTCCCTGTCAGGTCCACGATGAGGAAGGAGACCCGTGTGGCGCCGAAACGTTGCAGAAGGTCCTCGGCGACCACGTCGACGGCCTCCACCGGCGACGCCGTCTCCGCTGCCGTCAGCAGTCGGGAAAGCTCATCTTGCGTATTCACTACGCGCGCTCCCTTGACAGACCCCTTATACCAGGGTGAGGAGCTGCACAGCGAGCGTCAAACGGGCACGCGCACGTCCCTGGGCGGGTCACTCCGGGTCAATACACCTAGGCCCGACCCGGCGGGGGCGGTGGCCGTCCGCTCGTCGCCGTCCGCGGTATGCGGCACGGGGTTCTCCGTCGTCCCCATGGTCGCGGCCGACGGGCCGCGGGGGAGTAGGGTGGCGAACACCGAGGGCATCTCGCGTGCCGACTCCATGGTCAGCATCGTTCCCGGCGAACGGATACACCGGGTCGGCGTGACCGCCGCCCGAGATAGGTCCCGCCCCATGACGGCTGTCTCCATCGTCCGCAGCTCCGCATTGCCTGCCGGTCCCACTCCACCGACACGCACGTGCCTCCAGCAGGTGAGAGAGGCGGCGGTGGCGGGCCCGGGCCCCCGTCCCGAACTCGGCGACCAGGTGGACCACCTCGTCCGGCGCGACCACCGGGACGGCGGTCGCGGTCGGCGGCGCCCGAGCAGCCGGGCACGCAGATGCGCCCGGCGACGCGGCACGGACACGGGATGACCACCGAGACCGGCAACGGTGACGTGGGGCCCGTGCCCGCCGTACGACGGGCGTCACTCCCCCCGCCGGGCTTCGCGGAGGTCCGTATCGTCGCGGCCGGCCCCGAAACGGCTCGCCGGATCGCCGCGGTGCTCCGCCTCCGCTTCGCGGCCGACGAACAACGCAGCTACCCCGCGGGAGACAACGGCGAAGGCACGCGGCTCCACCTCACGATCGACACCGATCGTGCCCCTGAGCCGATCGGGCCGTTCAGCCTCCCCCTCGTCACCGGCCATCCGCACATCGACGAGCTGTAGGGCACACATCCGCCAGGCCGCAGGTGCCCACGGCACCGGGCAGGGGGCAAGGGATGGCATAGTCGTTCCTGCGTGGGCTGACCCGTTGGCAGGCCGACACGCAGCGGGAGGTCGTGGCCGAGGTGTACGCCGTGGCGTACGACGCGCTTCAGCGGGCCGGATCCGGCAGTTGCCGGGAGTTCGCGGCGCAGTTCGCCGAGCACGTCCAGCGCCCCGGGTTCGAGATGGCGGCCGCTGGCGGGAGTCGGCCGGCTGTGCCGCAACTCCGGGTCGAGCGGTCGGGGCCCGCGACCGTCCAGGCGCATCGCCGTCCGTGGTCTCGTGGTGGACGCTCCCCGCAGAACCCCGGCAAGCACCGGCCGGGGAGTAGACTGAAGCCACCGAGAACATTTCGCGCGCAAGCTTCCGCGCTTGCGACGTTTTCGGCGCATACGAGCCCGGGCCGGCGCAGACCCGCCCGGAGCGAGGTCGGCATCATGCCCACGACCACCCTTCTCCCTCCGATGACGGAAGACCAGTCCGCCGCACTGCCTCTGCGCTTGTCGCTCGCCCCCACAGGCAGCGCCCCGGCGCTGCTGGAGGGCGCCTGGTGGCCCCGCTCCCGCGACCTGACCGCCGAGTTGCCCGCCCTCATCGCCCTCCTGGACCCGCTGTGGGGCCGGATCACCCGCCTCGCGGTGAACTCCACGTACTGGCAGATCATGCCCCGCAAGATCCCGGTCGGCGGACACGTGGTCAAGGTGGGCTGGTTCGCAGCAGAACTGGACCCCCACAACGTGCTGCTGCGCTCCTTCAGCGTCGGCCGCTGGGACCTTCTGGTCATTTCGCCCCAGACCCCGCCGGAGACCGCCGCCTGGCTGATGGCCGCCGCCGCCGACCCGCTGCACGCGCGTACCGCAAGCCAGCTGATGCAGGAGGCCGAGCACCGCCGGTACGCCGCCGACGGCGACCATGCCCAGCAGGCGATCTGGGACTCCGAAGGAGGACGCGCAGCGCGCCCGTCGAACCCGCCCTCCCGCGCCCGTACTGGCACGCGGGTGCCGGACCTGACGAGAGCGAGGTGAGGACCGTGGAGACCCTGGTCACCATTGCCATCGTCCTGGGCATGATCGCGCTGGGCGCGCTCATGCTCCATCTGCTCAACACCCAGCGGGCTGAACGCATCGCCAACCACCACTACACCCCCTCCCGCCCCCGCCGCGGGAAGAAAAGCGGCGAGCCGGGCCGTCCCACAGGCGAGGGGCCCCCTGCCCGGCAGTAGACCTTGAGGCGTCGATCCAAAGGCGCGGTGGCGCCCCACGAAAGTCCGCAGTTCAACGAGCCATGTCCGTGCGTGAGGCGAAGGCTCGCCGCCTCCTTACCCCTCGGGGCGGCCAGGGCCACGACCACTCTCCCAGCCGCATCCCGACGACACCGCCCGCTGACGAGACGTGTATCCAAGCTTGAACGACCTTCCAAAGACGGCCGTGAGCTTGTCGCCGTTGACGGCTCGTCCCGCGACTACTCGACGGCTCGTCGGAATACGCGACTCGATCGCAAGGCAGGACGACGTGGACGAGGTAGTCACCGTGTCGCATCAGTCTCCTGCGCTGCGACAGAGTTCATACGACTGACGCAGTGAGACCGGGCCGCGTGTGGGAACCCGAAAGTGAAAAGGGTCCGATCCGCACCGGCCCCGGCCATCAAGCGGCTTCATCGACTGCCCCTCAGCCACGGCCGATCGTGACGGCTCGGACACGTCCCTCCCGTAGGACGTCAATTGTCGTCGACGGCTGAAATATGGACCAGTAGCGACGCTTGAAAGTTGACCCCCTTCAGGGGTCTGGCTCGTTGAGTCAGGCCGGGAGGAGTGGTGATCAGCGTGGAGGACTGGGCGGAGATCCGCCGGCTTCACCGGGCCGAGGAGATGCCGGTGAGAGCCATCGCGAGGAAGCTGGGGATCTCGAGGAACACCGTTCGCAGGGCGATCGCGGACGATGCCCCGCCGAAGTACCAGCGGGCAGCGAAGGGCTCGATCGTCGACGTCGTCGAGCCGCAGATCCGTGAACTGCTGGAACGGTGGCCGGAGATGCCGGCGACGGTGATCGCGGAGCGGATCGGCTGGGAGCGGGGTCTGACCGTGCTCAAGGACCGGGTCCGTGACCTGCGGCCCGCCTATCGGCCCGTCGATCCGGCGTCGCGGACGGTCTATGAACCCGGCGAGCTGGCCCAGTGCGATCTGTGGTTCCCACCGGCCGAGATCCCACTCGGCTTCGGACAGGCGGGGCATCCGCCGGTGCTGGTGATGGTGGCCGGCTATTCGCGGTGGATCACCGCCCGGATGCTGCCGTCGAGGTCGGCGGCAGATCTGATCGCCGGACACTGGCGGCTGCTGACCGACCTCGGCGCCGTCCCGAGGGTGCTGGTCTGGGACAACGAGGGAGCCGTCGGCTCCTGGCGGTCCGGCGGCCCACGACTTACCGATGAATTCGCAGCGTTCGCCGGGCTGCTGGGCGTCAAGTTCGTGCTCTGCAAGCCGCGGGATCCGGAGGCGAAGGGTCTGGTCGAGCGGGCGAACGGCTATCTGGAGACATCGTTCTTGCCGGGTCGGGTGTTCACCTCGGCCGCGGACTTCAACGTCCAGCTGGCCGACTGGCTCACCAAGGCCAACCGGCGTGTCCATCGCACTTTGCAGGCCAGGCCGTCCGACCGGCTCGAGGCCGACCGGTCGCGGATGCTGTCGCTGCCGCCCATCGCTCCACCGGGCTGGTGGAAGGCATCGCTGCGACTGCCGCGGGACCACTATGTCCGCCTGGACACCTGCGACTACTCCGTCCACCCACTCGCCATCGGCCGCCGCATCGAGGTGGCCGCCGACCTGGAACAGGTCCTCGTGACCTGCGACGGAGTCGAGGTCGCCCGCCATGCCCGCAGCTGGGCCAGGCACCAGACGATCACCGATCCCGACCATGCCGCCGCTGCCGCGGCGGGCCGCAGGAAGGCCGCCACGAAGCAGGCCCCTGCGGACCTCACCGAGGTCGAGGAGCGGTCGCTCGACTCCTATGACCGCATCTTCGGCGTCATCGAGGGCGGACTGACCACCGGTGAAGGGGCAGCGTGATGAGCTCGAACAACACGAAGCAGGCTGGCAGCAACCGCGATGTCACGTCCGAACTCATCTATCTCAGCAAGGCGTTGAAGGCCCCGGCTCTGCGAGATGCGGCCGCCCGGCTCGCTGATCGGGCCCGTTCGGAAGAGTGGACCCACGAGGAGTATCTGGCCGCCTGCCTGCAGCGGGAGGTCGCCGCCCGTGACTCCCACGGCGCTGAAGGTCGCATCCGCTCGGCTCGTTTCCCTTCCCGCAAATCGCTCGAGGACTTCGACTTCGATCACCAGCGGTCGGTCAAGCGCGAGGTCATCTCTCACCTCGGGGCGCTTGATTTCGTCGTGGGGAAGGAGAACGTGATCTTCCTGGGGCCGCCCGGAACCGGCAAGACTCACCTGGCCACCGGGCTTGGGATCAGAGCTTGCCAGGCCGGTCACCGGGTCGCGTTCGCCACCGCCGCCCAATGGGTCACCCGCCTCGCCGAGGCCCATGCAGCCGGCCGACTCAGCGACGAGCTCACTCGCCTCGGCCGGATCCCGCTGATCGTGGTCGACGAGGTGGGATACATCCCGTTCGAACCCGAGGCCGCGAACCTGTTCTTCCAGTTCATCTCAGGCAGATACGAACGCGCGTCCGTCATCGTCACGAGCAACAAGCCCTTCGGACGCTGGGGCGAGGTCTTCGGCGACGACACCGTCGCCGCCGCCATGATCGACCGCCTCGTCCACCACGCCGAGGTGATCTCCCTCAAGGGCGACAGCTACCGCATGCGCGGTCGTGACCTCGGACGGGTTCCCGCAGCCAACACCGGGGAATGACCAACATCAACTGACCGACCGGGGGTCACTTTTCAACCGCCGGAACTGGCTCACAATTCAAGCGTCGCCGACAGTCAATCACCCCGATCCAAGGAAAAGGCTCCTTCATCACCATGACTGCATCCACCTCCGTCACTGCCCCGCCTCCTAACGCACCGGGCAGTGACTTCGCCCGGCTGGCGAAACAGATTTCCGACGCTGGGCTGATGAACCGCCGCCCTGGCTACTACGCCGTCCGCATCTCCGTCGTGGCCGTCTGCTACGTCGCTGGCTGGGCCGCCTTCGCCCTCGTCGGAGCCAGCTGGTGGACTCTGGCCATCGCCGCGGCCCTCGCCGTGGTCTTCGGCCAGGTCGCCCTGGTCGCCCACGACATCGCGCATCGCCAGGTCTTCCGGCTTCGCCGGGCCAGCGAGACGTCCGGCCGGATCGCCGGCGCCGCCATCGGTATGGGCTACGAATGGTGGCAGGACAAGCACACCCGCCACCACGCGAACCCCAACCATGAGGAACGCGACCCCGACATCGCCCCCGACCTGCTGGTCTGGACGCCCGGACAGGCCCGCGCCGCCCGCGGCCTGCCCCGCCTGCTCGGCCGCTGGCAAGCCGGGCTGTTCTTCCCGCTGCTCACCCTCGAAGGCATCAACCTGCACATCGCCGGCATCCGCGCCCTGCCCGGCCGGGCGGTCAAGCACCCCGTGCTGGAGGGCACACTGATGCTCGCGCACATCGCGGCCTACCTCACCGCGCTGTTCCTCGTCCTGCCGCCCGGCATGGCGCTGGCGTTCCTCGCCGTACACCAGGGCCTGTTCGGTGTCTACCTCGGCTCAATCTTCGCCCCCAACCACAAGGGCATGCCGACCCTGAGCGGCGACGGCCGCCCGGATTTCCTGCGCCGCCAGGTGCTCACCTCGCGCAACGTCCGCGGCGGCCGACTCACCGACATCGCGCTCGGCGGACTGAACTACCAGATCGAGCACCACCTCTTCCCGAACATGCCCAGCCCGCACCTGGGCAAGGCCCAGGCCATCGTGCGCCGCTACTGCCGCGAACTGGGCGTGAGCTATCTGGAGACCGGACTCATCGACTCCTACCGGCAGGCGCTGCAGAGCCTTCACGACGCCGGCGCCCCGCTCCGCAGCGCCCCCCGCACCGCCTGACATGCTTGCAGACGCGGATCGAAGCTCCGGAACACGTTTCGCCCGCTGCAGTCGCAGAACGTCACGGCGGTCAGGTCGACGTCAGCCCCCGGCGCACACAGTCGCGCAGACAGCCGCGAGACCCCCCTCCATCTGATCCTGCGCGGTCTGCAGTCCCACTTCACGGGCAATTCCGACACCAAGCGTCCTGCTCGACTCCGACTCTTCTCGGCCGCCTCATCGACACCCTCGTCGTGGCTCAGATGCATGCCGAGTCCCCCGCAGCGATCATCGCTCCAGCACCCGACGTCTCACCTCGCCTCACGACGAACCTGGACGACCGGTACGTACACGGTCTGCTACGCCATCCGGACAGTGCACTCAACAGTTCGATGACTGGATCACTGCGGCCGCCATCTGCTCCCTCTGGGGCGACCAGTGGCGTCGGGTCCGCGCTTCCGGTTGCAGTTCTGGTGGCATTCACCTCCGTCCGCGGCGGTCCGGACGACCTTGTTCTCACGTCTGGGCCGCAGGTCAGGATGCAGTCGTTCCAGTTCGGACGGCGACACGGCGAATTGGAAAGCGTGTTGGGTTCACACCCTCACGAGTTCGAATCTCGTATCCTCCGCACCCCGCCTGACCAGGCGAAACGAGGCCCTGCAGCGGCATGCCGCCGCGGGGCCTCGTCGTTGCTCGCAGCATGGTCTCAGTGTTGCTGCCCTTTGCATCCTGGTCAGTGTGCCCGCTGACGGTCTCGTCTGGGTCGTCGTCCGGCTTCGTCCACAGCAGTCCGCCGACCTTGTGCGCGGTCTCGTGCAGAAGCAGATCTGTGACGTGCTGGTAGCACCGAGCTCACACCGCCGCAACTACGGCCGCCGCCCGGGAACGGGAGTCCGCGAGGATCTCCTCAACCTCGGGTCGCAGCCCCATGGGCCGGCGGCGGCGCAGCAGGGCGCCGCTCTCGCGCACCCCAGGGCCGATGGGCTCGCCGTGGAGATCACGCAGGTCCCACAGGTCCCGCTCCAGGTGCACGATCGGCATTGCGGCGCGGTCACAGGCGCGGGCGGGGCTGGCAACCGTTCGGGCCGAAGTCGTGCCGAGCCAATCGCAGTTCATCTTGTTCGGCACGGTCGGCCCCCGGCCTCGCGCCAGGCGCCCCGTGGCGCTGGACCGGGGACTCCTGATCCAGGACCGTGAGCCTTTTCCAACCTCAGTTTGAGCATGTGAGGTGGAGGGTGAGGGCTGCCTGGACGAGGTGGGTGATGCGGGTGATCGAGCAGCGTAGTTGCGCAGGAGGCGCCAGGTTTTCAGGGCGGCGATGGCGGGTTCGACCAGGGCCCGGATCTTCGCGTGGGACCGGTTGAGGGCCTGCTGACCTGCGGAGAGCTTCTCCCAGCGACCCCAGACGGGGACACGGACGGTGCCTCCCGCTCCTCGGTACCCTTTGTCCGCCCAGCACTTGGTGCCGACTTCGGCGAGAGCGTCGATGATGCCGTGTTCGCGGGCAGCGCGGACGTCGTGGATCGCGCCTGGCAGGGCCGGTGAGGCCCATAGCAGTCGGCCCGCCGGATCCGTGAGGATCTGCACGTTCATGCCGTGCTTCTTGTGCTTGCCGGAGTAGAAGGGCCGGTCCGCGGCGGTCCGGTCGGTCGGCAGCAGCGTCCCGTCCAGCAGTACGAACGCCTTCGAGGATGCGGCCCGTACTGCTTCGGCGAGGCTGGGAGCGAGGGCGGCCAGGACCTCCACGGCCTCGGTGATGCACCGGTAGGCGGTCGTGGTCCCGATACCGCAGCCCGCTGCGAGTTGGGCGTACGGGTGACCGTGGCGCAGGTGGGCGAGCGCGAGCAGGACCTGCCGGCCGGCGTTCAGCCGACGCCACCGGCGGCCGATCGCACGGCGGCGTTCACGGAGACGGTCGGTGAGGAAACGAAGATGCGAGCTGGACAGGTCCAGTCCGGACGGGTAGACAAGCACGTGAAGCCTCTGGCGGAACGGGTGATCTTGGTCGTGAACCCGTCTACCAGGGGCTTCACTCGTCTGTCACGCCAACCGCCGGACTGCATCAGCAGGTTGGAAAAGGCTCCGTGACCGCTACAGTCCGGCCCGTTTCCCATAGGCCGAGTGCCACCTGTCGAGTACCGCTACTCAGGTTGAATTTTGATCACGGAGGGTTCATGGTCAGGCCGGTTGTCGGCAGGCAGCCGTCGATCAGGTGCGGCTGGTACTGGATCTTCTTGAGCTTGCGTTTGATCACTCGGGTCAGGTGCGCCAGGTGGGCGGCGGCGAAGTCGGCCGGGGCCCGTTTGAGCAGGCTCCGGGTGCCCTCCTGCGGATTGATCTCGG
>NZ_JBDPMI010000058.1:0-16342 GCF_039871555.1 Streptomyces sp. B5E4 | reverse complement strand
AAATCATGATCCAAAGTCAGCAACACCGAACCATGCTTCACCGCGGCCCGCTGCGCCAGCACCCCTATATACAAACCACGCTTGTGCATCGGACTCCGGCTCACAAGGCCCTCCACCCATACCAGCGCCGTTCCCGAAAACGGACCGGCAAACATGCCGTCCCGAACTCACGCGCACCCAGCATCCGGCACCCCGCTTGGCCACCACACACCAACGACTTGGCGCCCACTTGGCGTCCGGTATGCGGCCGGGACCAGCGTTCGGCCGGCAGGTGGAGGGCCTGCCGGCCGGCCCGGCGAACGTCGGGCAGCCGAAGCCGGCGTCAGGAGTGGGCCTTCTCCGTCTTGTCCGCCGGCTTCGCACCCCACGCCGGGGCGGGCAACGGGCCGGAGCGGATCAGCAGGCCGCAGAGGACGGCGCACAGCGCGAACAGCCCGGTGCACCACCAGAACACCGTGACGTAGCTGTCGACCGCGGCCAGTTGCAGCACTTCCTCGGTCGGCTGCCCCTGGGCGTGCTCCTTCACGTAGTCGGTGATGGCGCTCGCCGCGATGGTGTTGAGCAGTGCGGTGCCGATGGAGCCGCCGAGCTGCTGGCCGACCTGGATGCTCGACGAGGCGATGCCCGCGTCCTGCGGCTGTACGCCCGTGGTGCCGGTCTGCAGCGCCGAGGCGAAGATGAGGCCCATGCCGAACCCGAGGATCATGGTCGGGCCCAGCAGCGTCGAGGCATAGCTGGAGTCGACTTCCACCGTGGTCAGCCAGGCGGTGCCGAGGGCGTTGAGCGTCATGCCCGCGATGACCAGCGGCTTGGGACCGTACTTCGGCATGACCTTGATGTTGCCGATGTTCACCGCCACGGCGGTGACCACGACCATCGGCAGCATGGCGACGCCCGAGGTGATCGCCGAGTAGTCCAGCGTGGTCTGCATGTAGTAGATGAGGAAGAGGAACAGGCCGAAGGTGCCGGCGCCGACGAACAGCATCGTCAGATACGCCCCGGCGCGGTTGCGGTCGAGGACGACGCGCGGCGGCAGCAACGGGCTGTCCGCGCGCGCCTGCCAGCCGGCGAAGGCGAACAACAGTACGCCGCCGGCGACGAGGAAGCCCCAGGTCTGGGGCGTGCTCCAGTCCTCGTTCGCGGCGTTGGAGAAGCCGTAGACGACGCAGAACATCGCGCCCGACACCAGGAAGACGCCCGGGATGTCGAGTTTGACGCGCGGGCCGTTCGCCCCGGCCTTGCGGCCCAGGGGCAGCCCGGCGCCGACGAGCGCGACGGCGGCGAACAGCAGGTTCACGTACATGCACCAGCGCCAGGAGAGGCCGGAGGTGAGTGCGCCGCCGATGATCAGACCCAGGCCCGCGCCGCTGGCGGCCACCGCGCCGAAGGCGCCGAACGCCTTGCCCTTCTCCTTGGGATCGGTGAAGGTCGTGCTGAGCAGCGTCAGCGCGGCGGGTCCGAGCAGCGCGGCGAACGTGCCCTGGCCGACTCGGGCGGCGACCAGCATCTCGAAGTTGGTCGCGGCGCCGCCGATGGCGGAGGCGACGGCGAAGCCGACGAGGCCGATGAGGAAGGCCCGCTTGAGTCCGATGATGAAGACCAGCCGGCCGCAGAAGAGCAGAAGGCTGCCGAACGCCAGCGCGTAGCCGGTCACGATCCACTGCCGGTTGGCGAGCGAGAACTCCAGGTCCTCCTGCGCCGACGGCAACGCGAGGTTCATGATGGTCGCGTCGAGCACTATCATGAGCTGCGCGACGCAGATGACGAAGAGGATGAGCCACCGCTTGGGGTCGGCCTCCGTCGCTCCGGCCGCTCCCGGGCCGGACCCGGCAGCAGAGTCTGCGCTCTGTGTTACCACGTTCATCTCCTTCTCGCGTGTTTACGGACGTACGTCCTCAACCCTCATGACAGGGGCGGCGAGGGGAATGTGACCGGGGGCCGAGCCGGGCACTTCTACGGACTGCGCGGGGGCGACGGCGCCCGGAGGGGCATCGTGTCCCGGGGCCGCCGCCTTCCTGACCTGCTGTTTTCGTGCGCGTTGCGTCGATGTCGCCGTTGCGTACCGCGGTATGCGCTCGCCTAGCCGCGGGCGAGCACGCGCGCGAACACGTCGCCGAGCACGGCCGCCGGGTCGTCTCCCGCGGTCTTGCTCCGCCAGGCCACGTGGTGGTCGGGGCGTACCAGGACGGCGCCCTCGTCGGTGATCTCGCGGACGGCCGCCCACCGGCTGTCGGCAGGGGTGTATTCGGCGCCGTCACCGATGCGGACCGACGTGAGGGGGACCGAGAACTTCTCGGCGGCCTCGGCGGCGGCGTCGCACCACGCCTTGCCCTCGGGGCCGGCGATGAGCACGAAGCCGCCGGCGCGGCCGACCAGGTCATGCGTGGAGACGCGCTCGCCGGCCCGCTCGATCCAGGCGTGCGGGAGCATGTGCCCGGGCCGGGTGGTGGGGTAGTAGGTGTTGCCCAGGGGGGCGCGGGCCGGGGGCTCGGTGCCGTCGGGGACGAGGGCGCCGTCCTCGTACGCGAAGCCCACCTCCAGGTCGTGGGCCTGGCACTCGGAGCGATGGGTGTGCAGGATCTCCGCCGCCCGGGCCCGCACGGCCGTGCCGACCGGGGAGGCGTCGAAGTAGGCGGAGAACACCGCCGGGCGCCTCTCGACCGGGATGTGGGCGCCGAGGCCGACGGCGGCCTCCGTCACCACCTTGTGGTTGAACCATGTCGACAGGCCCCAGTCGACATTCCGCTTGCCGACGGGGCGGCGCTCGGCCTCGTAGGAGTCGAGGAGGCCGTCGTCGGCGCGGCCGGAGACCACGGCGGCCAGCTTCCACGCCAGGTTGTGCACGTCCTGGACCCCGCCGTTGAGGCCGAGGCCGGTGGTGGGCGGCTGGCGGTGCGCGGCATCGCCGACGATGAGCACGCGGCCCTGGCGGTAGCGGTCGGCGAGCACGCCTTCGACCGTCCACTGGCTGATCCTGTGCAGGGTCAGCTCCAGGTCGGGTACGCCGAGGACCTCGCGGATCCGGGCGATCATCGCCTCGGGGTCGGAGCGTTCGGCGTCGCCGGGGTTGAAGTGCAGCGCCCACTCCTCACAGTTCTTCCCCCAGGTGGGACCCATCTCCATCAGCGTGCTGGAGAGGTCGGGGCGGTAGGGGTTGACGAACCAGGTGATGATCGTGCCGTCGTGCCACCACGGGGAGAGGTCGGCGGTGAGGTACGCGGTGGTGACGTTGAGCATGCTCGGCACGCCCTGCATCTGCACGCCCAGTTCGGCGCCGATGCTGCGGCCGCCGTCGGCGGCGATGACGTACTGCGCGGTGACGGTCGCGGTCTCGCCGGTGGCGATGTCGCGGATCTCGGCGACGACGCGGTCGCCCTTGTCGGAGAAGCCGGTCATCTCGTGGCCGAACAGCACCCGGCCGGGGTTGTCCTCCTCGGCCCGGCGGCGCAGCAGGGGCTCCAGCCGCAGCTGCGGGAGCTTGGCCGGCAGGACCGGGCCGTGTTTCGCGTACACCTCGGTCAGCGCGCCGCCGCCGAAGGCGTCCATCTCATGGATGACCCGCCCGTCCAGCGCGCCGTCCCCGGTGAGGGAGGTCTGCCAGCGCACCCTGCCGAACATCTCGGGCGGCGCCGACAGTTCGTGGACGCCGTCCACGAGCCCGTGCTGCCGGAAGATGTCCATGGTGCGCTGGTTGAGGTAGTGGGCGCGCGGCAGCCTCGACGTGTCCGTGTGCCGCTCGACCAGCAGGTGCTCCACACCGTGATCGGACAAGAAGACGGAGGCGGACAGGCCGCAACCGCCGCCGCCCACGATCAGAACCGGAACTTCGATGGCTTCCATGCTCGGCCTTCCATGAGGTGACGGCTCAGGCAGGACATCGGGGGATCCCGGGCAGTCCCGCCCGCCCGCCGCCGAACCGCAGGAAGCGGCAACCGAGACCGAGCGCTGTCGTCATCCCCACGATCTGGAAGCAAAGCTTCCGGATGAGCCTCCTCGACACCGTCATGCCGACGTCTCTCTACCGATGCTGCGTGGACTCAGCATCGGTCCGGAGATTTGGCTGGCACTATCGAGCGGGTTGGCGCCGGCTTGGCGGCAGGGGCGGGGACACACCCGCCGACCAGCCCCGGGAGACAAGTTCTTGATCGTCGGTCACATTTCGAGGACGCCACCTGTCAAGTGATTGAGGATCGCTGCTGCCCCCCGGCCGAGAAGGGAAAAGATGGACAACTCGCTCCATATCCCACCCCGCTCGGCGGCGCGGGCCCTCGTGGTACGGCCCCCGGGTGCGTCCCTGACGCGCGGCCCCTCCCCCACGCACCGCACCGGCACCGGCACCGGCGGCCCGCCGGGCACGGCCCGGCCCGCGCCCGCGGCACCCCCCGAGCCGCGGCCGCCGGCACCCTCGGGACCGATTCCGCTTTCGCTCTCATTGCAAAGGAGCGGCCGCTCCGCCGGGCCGGCACGGAAGATTTAATTCACCGCGCCGAGAAATCGGAAAACCGCAGGAGAACGTCCGGCGACGCGTCGCGCACCGGGGTCCGCACCGCGCGCTCGGTAACGCCTCGGCGAACGCCGGATTATTTCGCCGCGATAATCGTCTGAACCTGGTACGGGAAAGGTGAGGGTCCGCATCCGGGGGGGCCGGTGACCGGCCTGGGAGCGGTATCCGTTGGTTCGCCGTGGACCAGAATGAAATTTCATTGCCGACTTTGCCCGGCTTGCCACCCGCCGGCTCTGCCTCTCGGGCGGCTCGGGCACGGCCCGTACACCAAGATCGGCCGTTACGCTCTGCTACTCGCCGGGAGGGGCCCGGCGGTGTTGACACAAGGTCTGCGGCCGCGGGGCGGACAGGCCGAAAACGGAGCTGGTAATTCCGCACCTGTCCCGGCTTCCGCAACCGCGCCCACCTGGGCATCCGTCCTCCGCGCAGGGGCCGGGAAGGACACCTGGTCGATCTTGCAAAAACGTCCCGGCAAGGGCCCGACTAGCAACTTCCTGTCATGCCTCGGGGGATGGCAGGACCTTGTCCCTTCACTCCGGGCGCGGTAATCGATCAGACCTTCGACGTGCGGGAACATCCAGGTAGGGGCCGAGGAGGGCGTCGGCACCGCAGGAACCGTGTTGACAACCCCCCATTGCGATGTTGAGATCGAATAGCCGGGGAGAAAAGCGTCGAAGCCCCCACATCGATCGTTGCTCTCGGTGTCCGGCTGCCGTAGATCCTTTGCGTTGTGTATCGGCCGCGTAAAACCGAAGTCAGCATTGCCGGGTCTTGACTGGATTAGCGTTCACGGCTACGCTGACCCCCGGCCAGTCTCGGGGGACTGGACAACAAACACGGGGGCAGCAGAAATGCTAATGATCGACGTAGGTCCGGAACCCGGCCACTGGCCACGCGGCCAGTTCGAGAACTCCTGGTCGCCGCATCCGGCAAAAGTCGAAATTCGCGAAACCCCCGTGGTGATTGCTGCTTTTCGGCAGCAAATCCTTTCGGCGCCTACGCTCCCTGACGCGGCGCACGTCGTCTCTGCGGACCGTCTCGTGACCCGGCAGCGCACACCCCCCGCGCCGCCCCACGGGCGGTCCGCTGTCATGCCGCGGTGCGGGAGCGCTCTGCAGAGCGCCACGCAGCACCACTCGCGTACACCGCACGGAACGTACGGTGACCGGATCCTGCTTGGCTGTACGGCCGGCAGCCGGCCAGGCCGACACCCGGCCCTGGTCAGGCGCCCCGGAAAAGGCGGTGAGATGTTGGGAGTTCAGAGATGACGAACGACAGAACCAACGTCGACACGATGGTTATCGGCGCTGGATCGGGTGGAAGCTGCCAGTCCCATTCGGAGGGCGGGCAGCGCATGGGAACGGGCACCGGAGATGCGCGGCGCATCGCGGAGCTGGAGCGTGAAGTTCAGGAACTTCGCCGCGCCAACGAGATATTGAAGGTGTATTTCGCCAAGGAACTCGATCTCGAACTCGAATCCACTCCGTCACCCCTTGTCGTCGGAACGCCCAGCGGGCCGACCCTGCCGGAGGCGCCGCCGTCCGCGCCCCCGACCCCGTCACGCCCGATCCGTTGGAGCACCGCGCAGCCGGCCATGACCCCTGATCCGTCGCGGCCCATGGCGGAGTTCCGGGCACTCGGCCCCATCGAGGCCGTCGTCGACGGCCGGCTGCTGGACCTGGGCGCCCCGAAGCAACGCGCCCTGCTCGCCCTGCTGGTCAGCAAGGTCGGCCAGCCGGTGGCGGTCGACGTCATCGTCGAGGAGCTGTGGACCGGCAATCCGCCTCCCTCGGCGATCACGTCACTGCAGGCGTACGTGGCCAACCTGCGCCGCGTCCTGGAGCCCAACCGCGCCCCGCGCACCCCCGCGACCGTGCTCCGCACCTACGGTCGCGGCTACCTGCTGGACAACCACGTCGTCGAGGTCGACGTGCACCGGTTCAGCGAGCGCGCCGGCGCGGGCTGGGAGGCCCTCGACCGCGGCAAGCCGCAGGAGGCACTGCGTGAATTAGAAGCCGGTCTCCTGCTGTGGCGGGGTCAGGCCTACGCGGAGGTGGCCGACACCACCTACGTACGGCCCGAGGTCGCCCGGCTGGAGGAACTGCGGCTGTCGGTCATCGAGGGGCGGTGCGCCGCGCTGCTGGCGGTGGGCGCCCACGAGATGGCCGTGGCCGAACTGGAGGCGTTCACGCAGGCGCACCCGCTGCGTGAGTATGGCTGTGAGCTGCTGAGCCTGGCGCTCTACCGGGCCGGCCGGCAGGCCGACGCCCTCGCCGTGCTGCGCACCAACCAGCGCAGGCTGGCGGAGGAGCTGGGGATCGATCCCCGGCCCGCGCTGCAGCACTTGGAGAACGAGATCCTGAACCATGCGCCCGCGCTCGACTGGCGGCCGCGCCCGGGCGGTGGTGCGTGAGATCGCCGCATCGCGATCTCCTGGCCTGCTCGGACATCCGCACAGTGTCCGACATGCCGAAGCGGTCCGGGGAGATCCTCCCCGGACCGCTTTCGCCGTTCCCGGGTCCGGTGTGCCCCGGCGTTCACTCCGGGGCGCGTACCAGGCCCGACCGGTAGGCGAGGACGACGAGTCGGGCGCGGTCGCGGGCGGCCAGCTTCGTCTTCGCGCGCTGCACGTGGGTGCGTACGGTCAGCGGGCTGACGACCAGCTCCGCGGCGATCTCGGCGTTGGACCTCCCCTGCGACCAGCGCCGTCACCTCGCGCTCCCGGGCCGTGAGCACCGCCAGATCCTCCGGTACGGCCCGGGCGGTGCCCGGCTCGGGGGCGGCCAGGAAGCGGGCGATGAGCGCGCGGGTGGCGGCCGACGACAGCAGCGCGTCGCCGGCGGCAGCGGCGTGGGTGTTCACGTGGGTGTCGACGCCGATGACGACATCGACCACACCGCGTAGACCGGTCACACTGGTCATGCGTTCTCTCCTCGCCTGGGAGCGGATGTGGTTCCGGTCCGGGACGGAGATCCGGCAGGACTGTGATGAGACACGACCGGTGCGCGAACACCGGTCGGTCAAGCTCCTGATCAGGCCAGTTGCTCCGACCGGGCCGGGGCCGGCAACCACGAGCGGACAAGTCCCGCGAAAGGCACGAAGCCAGTCAGCCGAAGGGTCACACCCGCAGTCACCAGCCCACAGCCCAGCACCATCAGGCTGCACTGTGCATCCTCACAGTCAGCCGAGCCGTTCGCCGTAGACGTGCTCCACGGTCATGGTCATGAGCACCCGGCGGTCGGAGACCATCACCGCGCGGTACTCGTCCCAGTCGGGGTGCTCCCCCGCGGCCGCGCGGTAGTAGTCCACCAGCGCCTCGACCTCCGGCCCGTGCGGGTCGGTGCCGGGCCCGACGAGGGCCGCGGTGCCCTCTGCGGTGGCCCAGGAGCGGCCGTCGCGGGCGGTGACCTCCAGCGCGGCGCGGGCGTCGCGGCGCAGGTTCGCGGTCTTCGCGCGGCCCTCGGTCATCGAGACGTACAGCACGCCGCTGTCCGGGTCGTAGAAGGGCATGACGGGCGAGAGCTGCGGGCGGCCGTCCTTCTTGATCGTGGCCAGCACGCCGAGCCGGCTCTCCGCCAGCAGCGCGCGGGGGTCGTACGAGGTCGTGGTCATGTCCGTTGCCAAGTCCTGGTCTGTCGGTGGTATTCCGGCGGCGGTGTCACGCGGGCCGTGCCGCCGGGCGGCGGAACTCCTCGATCATCACCGGATATCCCTCGCCGCCGTGGCCGGCTGCCGCGGCGCGGTCGGCGAGGGACTTGATCAGCGCCGGGAACTCCGCGTTCACGCCGAGGGATTCGCTCTCCTGAACGAGGTGTGCCATCGCGGCCCGGTGAACGTCGAGCGTGGCGTCGTCAGCCGGGAAGGTGCCGCTGTCGATCTGCTTCGCGTAGCCGGGAAGCCAGCCGGTGACGGTCGGGACGCCCTTCGCCGCGACGGCGGTGTACTCCGCCGCCGACACCCCCGCCGTGCCGAGCAGGGCGGCGCCCTGCAACCAGCCGTTGAGGATGCTCCACATCAGGCCCACCACCGCCATCTCGTACAGCGCCGTGAGCCCGTGGTCCGCGCCGAGGTACGGGGTGTCGCCGGCCAGCGCGTGCAGCACCGGCGCGTGCCGGTCGAAGTCCGCCCGCGGGCCGCTGACGACGATGGTCGCGTCCGCGGTGCCGATGGCCGGCGGGGTGGCCATGATGGCGCCGTCGAGGTACGTCAGGCCGCGGCCGGCGGCCCACGCCGCGGTCTCGCGGGCCTGCGCGGAGGTGCCGGTGGTGAGGTTGACCAGGGTCCGGCCGCGGAGGGCGGCGTCCTCGACGGGGTCGAGGAAGGTGTGCAGCGCGTCGTAGTCGGTGACGCAGGCGATCACGAGCGGGGCGGCGGCGACGGCCGCGGCGGGAGTGCCGGCGCGTACGGCGCCCGCGGCGACGAGGTCGTCGGCCTTGGCGGCGGTGCGGTTCCAGACGGTGGTGGGGTGCCCGGCGCGCAGCAGGGCGGCGGCGAGGGCGTGGCCCATCAGCCCGAGGCCGAGTACGGCGACGGGGACGGGGGCGGGGGCGTTTTCGGCGTGCATGTCGGTCGTCATGGGAGAATGGTCAACGTTCACACCGGTATGAAGGTCAAGCCCGAAGTCGAGGAGGGGCGCGCATGCGGATCGGCGAGCTGAGCCGGCGCACCGGCGTCAACGCACATCAGTTGCGCTACTACGAGGCCCAGGGCCTGCTGAAACCCGCGCGCTCGGGCAACGGCTACCGCGAGTACACGGACGACGCCGTGCTCACCGTCACCCAGATCCGGCGCCTGCTCGACGCCGGCCTGTCGACCCCGGACATCGCCTGGCTCCTGCCCTGCGCCACCGGCACGGGCCCCGACTTCGAGCCCTGCCCCGAGCTGATCGACAAGTTCCGCGACCGGCTGGACGGGCTCGACGCGCACCTCACCACGCTCCACCGCTCCCGCGAGGCGCTGAGCGAGTATCTGGACGCCGCCGAGCGGCGGGTCGCGCAGTACATCTGACGGCCCTCGGCCACCGCCCGGGCGCCCGTACGCCCACGGGCGGGCCCGCGCCGCCTTGTTGATCGTCTCTCTGCCGTCCCGCGGCCCTTCACCTGCACGTCGCGCCCCGGCCACCCCGCGCGGCGAACATCCTTCCGGATCTTCACAACGCCCGGGAGGCTCAGGTGACTTCACCACCCCATTCCCCGCGCCGGCGGTCGTTCCTGCAGGCCGCGGGCGTCGGCGTCGGCGCGCTGCTGGCCGGGGCCGGGCTCGCCGGGCGGGCCGAGGCCGCGGGCGGCGCGCCGCGGCTGGGCGCGGACCCGTACCGGCTGGGCGTCGCCAGCGGCGAACCGGCCGCCGACGGCGCCGTGCTGTGGACCCGGCTGGCGCCGGACCCGCTCGCCGACGACGGCCACGGCGGCATGCCCCGCGCCGGCTACGACGTGGGCTGGCAGGTCGCGGAGGACGAGCGGTTCCGCCGGGTGGTCCGCGCCGGCTCCGCGGTCGCGCTGCCGGAGCTGGGGCACTCCGTCCACCCGCAGGTCCGCGGGCTGCGCCCGGGGCGGCAGTACTTCTACCGCTTCCGTACGCAGGGCCACACCAGCCCCGTGGGCCGGTTCCGCACCGCGCCCGACGCCCGCTCCGCGGGCGGCTCGTTCACCTTCGCCACCGCCTCCTGCCAGGCGTGGTACCACGGCTACTTCTCCGCCTACCGCGACCTGGCCGCCCAGGACCCGGACGTGGTGTTCTTCCTCGGCGACTACATCTACGAGTACGGGATCACGGCCGCCAACATGTGGCGCAGCGCCCCGCTGCCCGGCGCCCGCCACGGGATCGAGACCAGCACCCTCGCCGACTACCGGCTGCGCTACGCCCTGTTCAAGTCGGACCCCGATCTCCAGGCCGTGCACGCCGCGGCGCCGTGGATCCTCACCCCGGACGACCACGAGGTGCAGAACGACTACTCCGACGAGAAGTCGTACTACGGCCTGAGCGAGGAGGACTTCCTGCTCCGCCGGGCGGTGGCGTACCGCGCGTACTACGAGAACTGCCCGCTGCCCGCGCTCGCCCTCGCCCACGGCCCCGACGCCCGGCTGCACCGCCGGCTGCGCTACGGCCCGGCCACCCTGCACGTCCTCGACGCCCGCCAGTACCGCGACCCCAAGCCGGCCGACGCCGCCGAGCAGCACGCACCCGGGCGCACCATGCTCGGCCGGGAGCAGGAGCGCTGGCTCTACCACGGGCTGCGCACCTCCGGCGCGCGCTGGAACCTGCTGCTCCAGCAGGTCGGCCTGGTCCGGGTGACGGAGAACCGCGTCGACCAGTGGGACGGCTACCCGGCCGCGCGACAGCGCCTCCTCGACGTCCTCGGCGAGCCAGGCGTGCCGCCGTCCGTCGTCTTCACCGGCGACTGCCACCGCTCCATCGCCGGCGACCTCCTCGCGGACTTCGCCGACCCCGGATCGCGCGTCGTGGGCAGCGAGTTCCTCGGTACGTCCATCGCCTCGGACGGCGACGGCGCGCCCACGGACACCTACACGAAGGACTGGATGCAGCACCCCTGGATGCGGTTCTACGACGGTCGCCGCGGCTACGTCCTCGGGCACGCGGACGCCGACGCGGTCACCGCCGAGTACCGGGCGGTGCCCTACGTACGGGCCGACGACAAGGCGGCCGGGTTCACGCTCGACCGCTTCCGGGTCGCACACGGCCGCCCCGGCATGCAGAAGGTGAGCTGACCATGACCGCACCCACCGCGCACACCGCCGCCGGGCGCCCCGGCCCGGACGCCGCGCCCGGCACCGTCTCCGGGCTCACCGCCGCAGGCGGGCTCGGCGTGGTCGAGCTGACGTGGCGCCCGTACAGGACGCGCGGCGCGCAACTCGTCGACCACTACGAGGTGTACGAACTCTCCGCCGCGGGCGACACCCTCCTGGCCCGCACGCTCTTCCCGCACCACACCCACCGCGTCGGCCCCGAGCCGCTGACGCGCCGCTACACGGTCGCCGCCGTGGTCGACTCCGGTGCCCGCACCCGGCCCGCGCGCGCCGCGGCAGCGGCGAGCGAGCGGTCGCTGGCCGCGGGCCGCGCGGTGGCGCAGGTCGGCGCGTTCGACCACCGGGGGCTGGAGTTCGCGCTCTCGCCGAACCTGAGCGCGCAGTACCCGACGGCCTTCCCGCAGGACGTCGACTTCCGCCACGGCACCTCGGACCCCGCCCGCGACTGGTGCTATCTGCACCCGGGACCCGCCGACGCCTGGGCCGGGCGCAAGGAGCACACCTTCACGCTCCGCTTCGACCTGGCGGCCGCGCCGGAGCGGGACCTCGGCTTCGCGCTGTGGCTGATCGACTCGCACGCCACCGCCGCGGGCACCGCGGAACTGGCGGTCAACGGCCGGGTGCTGCGGACGCTGGAGTTCCGCGGCGGCGCGACCCGCGGCTCGCTGGAGGGCGACGCGGCCCGTTCGGGCAGCGTGCTCAAGCCGTCGTCGTACGAACTGCCGCTGGCGGCGGACCTCTTCACGACCGGCGAGAACGTGCTGACGCTGCGGAAGACGAGCGGGTCGTGGATCGCGTACGACGCGCTGGGGGTGTTCGCGGCGGAGTGACGGCCGGGACGCGGACACGCGCGCGGGTACGGGGCGCTCCCCGCCCGCGCGCCTCCCGTATGTGCCGCGCCCGGGCCGTCCGGTGTCAGAGCCGCCACTCGTCGTTCCGCAGGATCACCACCCGGCCGCCGTCGTGCCCGATGGATGTTGATCAGCACACCGTGGCGGCGGCCGAGTTCACGGTTGCGCGCGTCGAGCCAGTCGGGTACGTCGCCGAGCGTCGCCGCGTCGGCGTGGCGGACACGGGAGCGCTTGGCGTGCGGGTCGAAGTACCAGATGTCGACGTAGCGGGCGCCGCGCGCGTACGCGCCCTCGGCGAGCGCGCGGGCCAGCGGGGCGTGCTCGATCTCGGCGTTGACGGCCACCAGGTCGTCGGCGACGACGGGGACGGCGACATCGAGGACGAGTGCGGCGTACGCGGCCAGGTCGGCGGCGGGGATGTCGGGGGAGGCGGCGGGCGAGGCGTGCGCGGACGGGTTCATGAGCACTCCTGTGGGCCGGGGATGTGAAACGTGCGTGCGGGGGTGGAGATCAGCCGCGCTCGCCGCCGGGTGCGCCGTCCAGTTCGAGCAGCATCGCGGTGAAGCTGACGTGGACACCGTCGCCGCCCCGCGGCGGTCCTGCCTTGTCGTGGACGAGGCGTACGGCACGGTCCGTCAGCGCGCAGACCTCCGCCCAGGTCTCGCGCGGCAGCCAGACCTCCGCGTCGGCGCTCGTGACCCGCCTGCTCGCGGCGGCGGCGCGGCGGCGCAGATCGCTGAGGAGCGCCTCCAGCAGCAGACCGGAGTCGCCCGAACGGTCCAGGCGGCGGGCGCTGTCCGGGTCGTACTCGTACCGCTTGGGCGGCTGTCCGCGCCGGGCCGCGCCGCCCGGTGCGGCACCGGGTGCGTCGTCCGCCCGCCGCAGGAAGCCCGCGGCCGTCAGCCGCCGCAGGTGGTAGCTCGCCGAGCCGTGTGCGATCCCCAGCTCCTCGGCCACCTCCGTCGCCGACATCGGCGCCCCCGTGAGCAGCGAGACGATGCGGATACGCAGCGGGTTGGCCAGCGCGCGCAGCGGTACGAGCGGGGAGTCTTTTTCCCAAGACATGTTGGGATAGTAGGCCGGGTGGCCGCCGACGGGTAGGCAGCATGTGCAGCAACCGTTTACTGTGCGGGAGTTCGCCCCCCCCTGCGACACGAAGGACGGTGTATGGCTGCCGAGCTGCGTAGCGCCCAGTGGTACGGGGGTACGGACCGGAACGCGTACATACACCGCGCGTGGATGCGCCGCGGTCTGCCGCACGACGCGTTCTCCGGCCGGCCCCACATCGCGATCGCCAACACGGCCTCCGACCTGACCCCCTGCAACTCCCACCTCACCGAGGTCGCCCGCTCCGTACGCGACGGCGTGCACGAGGCCGGCGGCGTCCCGCTCGAACTCCCGGTGGTCTCGCTCGGCGAGACCCAGGTGCGCCCCACGGCGATGCTGTGGCGCAACATGGCGGCGATGGCGGCGGAGGAGATGTTCCGCGCCAACCCGGTCGACGGCCTGGTGCTCCTCGGCGGCTGCGACAAGACCATCCCCGCGCTGCTCATGGCCGCCGCCTCGGTGGACCTGCCCGCGCTCGTCGTCCCCGGCGGGCCGATGCTCACCGGCACGTTCCGCGGCAAGCCGCTGGGCTGCGGCACGGACGTGTGGCGGCTGAGCGAGGAGGTGCGCGCCGGCGAGCTGTCCGAGCAGGACTTCACCCGCTCCGAGTCGTCGATGATCCGCAGCCGCGGGCACTGCAACACCATGGGCACGGCTTCCACGATGGCCGTGCTCGCCGAGGCGCTGGGCATGGTCCTCCCGGGCCTGGCCGGCACGCCGGCCCCCGACAGCCGGCTGCTGGAGGCGGCGCACGAGTCGGGGAAGCTGTCGGTCGAGCTGGTCCGCGAGGGGCGTACCCCGTCGCAGGTCGTCACCGCCGCGTCGTTCCGCAACGCGATCGTCGCGCTCGCCGCCACCGGCGGCTCCACCAACGCCGTCGTGCACCTCCTCGCCCTCGCCGGCCGCCTCGGCGTGGAGCTGACGCTCGACGACTTCGACCGCGTCGGCGCGGACGTACCGCTGCTGGTCGACCTGCTGCCGGCCGGGCGGTTCCTGATGGACGACCTGTACCGCGCGGGCGGTCTGGCGGCCGTGCTGAACGAGGTGCGCGACCTGCTCGACCCGGCGGCGCTCACCGTCACAGGACGGCCGCTGGTGGACCACCTCGCCGACGCGCGCATCTGGGACCCCGAGGTCGTCCGCACCCGCGACGCGCCGCTGCAGCCCGCCGCCGGGATCGCCGTGCTCCGCGGCAACCTCGCCCCGTCCGGTGCCCTCATCAAACCCGCCGCCGCCTCGCCCGCGTTGCTGCGGCACCGCGGGCGGGCGGTCGTCTTCGACAGCATCGAGGACTTCCACGCCCGCATCGACGCCCCGGACCTGGACGTCGACGCCGACTCGGTGCTCGTCCTGCGCGGCTGCGGCCCGCGCGGCTACCCCGGCATGCCCGAGGTGTCGAACATGCCGCTGCCGCGCAAGCTGCTGGAGCAGGGCGTCCGCGACATGGTCCGGGTCTGCGACGGGCGGATGAGCGGCACGGCGTACGGGACGGTGGTGCTGCACGTCGCGCCGGAGGCGGCGGCGGGCGGGCCGCTGGCGCTCGTGCGCAACGGCGACTGGATCAGCCTGGACGTGCCGGGGCGCAGCCTCACGCTGGACGTACCGGACGCCGAGCTGGCGGCGCGTACGCCGAACGCGGCGACGGTGGCGGGCTACGCGGCGCCGCGGCGCGGGTGGGAGCGGCTGTACGTGGACCACGTGCTGGGCGCGGACACCGGGGCGGACCTGGACTTCCTCGTGGGCTCGTCGGGTTCCGAGGTGAGCCGTGAGTCGCACTGAGGTCCTGCCGTGAGGGCGTTCGTGCTGCACGGCCCCGGGCACGCGGGGGTCGTCGACGTCGAGCCGCCGGTCGCGGGGCCGGGCGAGGCGGTGGTGGACGTCGCGCGGGTGGGCGTGTGCGGGACGGATGTGGAGCTGTACTCGGGCGAGTTGCAGTACCTCCGCGACGGCCGCTCGCGGTTCCCCGTACGCCCCGGGCACGAGTGGTCGGGGCGGGTCGCGGCGGTCGGCGCGGGCGTGGACCCGGGCTGGGTGGGGAGGCGGGTGACGGGCGACACGATGCTGGGCTGCCGCGCCTGCCGCCGCTGCCGGGACGGCAGACAGCACCTGTGCGAGGACCGCCAGGAGGTGGGCATCCTCGGCCGCGCGGGCGCGCTGGCCGCGCAACTGGCGGTCCCGGCGTGGTCGTTGTACCCCCTGCCGGACACGGTCGACGACGCGCTGGGCGCCCTGGTCGAACCGGGCGGCAACGCGCTGCGCGCCGCCCGCGCGGCGCGGCTCGCGCCCGGCGACCGGGTCCTGGTCACGGGCCCCGGCACGATCGGGCTGCTGGCCGCGATGTTCGCCCGCAGGGCCGGCGCGGAGGTCCACCTGCTGGGCCGCGACCCGGCGACGCTGGAGTTCGCGGCGTCCCTGGGCTTCGACCGCTGCTGGACGGCGGAGTCGCTGCCCTCCGCCCTGTACGAGGCGGTGATCGACGCCTCCAACGCGGAGTCGCTGCCCGCGCGGGCGGTGGAGTGGGTGGAGCCGGGCGGCACGGTGGTCTACATCGGCCTGGCGGGCACCCCGAGCCTGCTGGACACCCGCGCCCTGGCCCTCAAGGACGCCACGGCGGTGGGCATCCTGAGCGCGTCCCCGGGCCTGCCCGCGACGATCAGCGCGTACGAGGACGGGTCGGTGGACCCGCGCCCGCTGATCGCGGCGACGATCGGCCTGGACGGGGTGGCGGCGGCCCTGTCGGGCACCCGCCCCCCAACCGCAACCCAGGCCCCCAAAATCCACGTCACCCCGACCCCCTGAGAAGCTGTTGTCGTATCGATCATGGTGGGTGTGGGTTCGAGTGCGGCGACTCGGGTGGGTGATTTCCGGGTTTCCGGGCATGGAGGCAGGGCCTCCTGCGTAGCTCGTGGGTGTCGAAGTCCATGAGTAACAGGAGGCCCTGGTGCCGCAGTCTTCCGCGTCGTTGCCTGCTGCGTCCAGCTCGCCTGCCCGGCCGTGTGATTGCCTCGCGCACGTGTACGGCAACGCGGCCGATCGTGCTGGGCGTGTGCGACGCTACCCGTCGGACATGACCGACGCGGAGTGGGCGGTGGTCCGCGGCCTGCTACCGGTGC
>NZ_JBDPMI010000057.1:0-21834 GCF_039871555.1 Streptomyces sp. B5E4 | reverse complement strand
GAGCGGGTACCACATCGCTGCGCGATGTGCAAGCGAACACCCGTGCTGCGCACGGGTGTTGCGCTCCCCGCTCCGCGGGGAGCGCTGGCGGGTGGCTGCGCCACCCGCACAACCTCGGTGCTGCGCACCGAGGTTGATAGTCGTCCGCCTTCGCTCCCGGACTGGCGGGGCTTTGCCCCGCCAGTCCGGGCTCCGCTTCGCTCCAGTCTGAAGCGGGTCCGCTGCGCTCCCCCGCCCAACGGTCCTTCCGGCTGCGCCTCCAGAGCCGTTGGGCCCGCTGCCGCGGGCCACAATGGCTGCAAAGGGGAGGAGTCGCTGTTCGTGTCGGGTTCCAGTGTAGTGGCTGCATCAGGTTGATGCAGCATGTATCGTTGGCGAAAACACGAGACACCACCCAACCGCATGGGCGGGGTCGTGAAGGAGGCAACGATTTGAATTCGTTGAGCGTCGAAATGCGCCTCAAGGCGCGGGAGGAAATCCAGCGTGAGGTTACCGGATTGACGGCGGAGCAGATCCACGAGCGGCTGGTGGGTGCGGGTGGCCTGGAAAGCCGCGAGGACCAGCCAAGGCCGCTCAGCGCAGAGGAGTGGCTGGCTGCTGTTCGGCGGAACGAGCTGAGGCGCATCTGGAACTTGACGGGCGGCACGGCGTGGGACGCCTACTCCCCCGAGCGCGACGCGCGGGCGGACCGCTGGCGCCAGGCGCTGCAAGACCGTCGGAGGGTGCGAGAGGTGGGGCGGTGGAGCCCGATTCCGAGCTGATCCGCTATCGGATCGTGGCGCACCGGACTGACCCGGCGCACCCCGGGGCCTCGGCGGTGACGAACTACACCTACGCGCGGTCGGTTGAGGAGGCTGTAGCGAAGGTGCGCCGGGCGAAGGAGAAGCCGGGTGGCCTCTACGGAGACCAGGGCCTGTACCGCGTTGTGGAGGCCGTCGAGGAAAGCCCGCAGAGCGAGGCACGTCAACTGCAGGGCGCCCACGGGCGGTTCCTCACTGCAGTCATGGACGCCGCTGTTGCCGCGCTGGACGACCAGTCGGCATCTGCCCGCCCGGAGCTGGTCGGAGTCCTCTCCGAGTTCTTCTTCGACACCGTTCTCACTCGCGCGATCGTCTCCCCCGACAGCGGAGAGGACAACGCTCAGCTGCACGCCCGGGACAGGGAGGTCCTGTCCCGCCTGCTCCTGGCCCATCTCGCCGACCACGGCCTGGACCTGGTAGAGGCAAGCGCCCACACCAACGAACTGCGCGCCCTGTCCGATGGACACATGGGTGTCGGCCGGCCTTCCCTTCGTGGCGAGGAGAGCGAGCCCCCAGCGGAGCTCATCGAGCACGTCCTCGCCGTGTGCGAGCAGCACTACGCGGCCGTGACCGGCACCAGCTCCGAGCAGTGGGACCAGGAGTCGTCCCGGGAGCTCGTGGACATCGCCCTGCGGACCGTGCACCTGGCGGAGCCGGAGACCTACCCGCAGACGCTGGACGCGTACCTGCACGAGCACCAGGCGCGGCTGTGGCGGCGCTACGGGACCGGCGGCATGTTCGCGGGCGAGCTCGTACTGATCGACTTGCCCGGGTTCTTGGCGCTGTGCGAGAGGATCGAGACGACCCCGCTCTGGCTCGAAGGGATCTGAGCAAAGCACGGCCAAGAGGAAACCGCACTGGAAAGGTTTCACAACAGCTGGCTGTACGACACGAGCGAAAAGGACGGGCGATGAGCAGGATCCCGCTCAAGAAACACCAGATCGACCAGAAGTCGAGTTTCCGTAAGTGGGTCGGATTCCCTGCATGGTCATCTGTGCCCCCTCAGGGTGCCCGTGGCACGATCGTGTCAGCGACCGGGTCCGGCAAAACGATCACGGCCGCCGCGAGCGCACTGGAGTGCTTCCCCGAAGGCCGGATCCTCGTGACCGTGCCGACCCTGGACCTGCTCGTGCAGACCGCCCAGGCATGGCGGGCGGTCGGTCACCGCTCGCCCGTGGTCGCGGTGTGCTCGCTGGAGAACGACCCGGTACTGAACGAGCTGGGCGTGCGCACCACCACCAACCCGATCCAGCTCGCCCTGTGGGCCGGGCACGGGCCGGTCATCGTGTTCGCCACGTACGCCTCTCTAGTGGACCGCGAGGACTTCGACGACCCGGCGGGCCAAGGGCGCGTTCGCGGGCCGCTGGAGGCCGCTCTGGCGGGCGGAGAGCGCCTGTACGGGCAGCGCATGGACGGTTTTTCGCTCGCCATCGTCGACGAAGCCCACGGTACGGCAGGTGATCTTGGCAGGCCCTGGGCGGCGATCCACGACAACGCCCGCATCCCCGCCGACTTCAGGCTGTACCTGACCGCGACCCCGCGCATCCTCGCGGCGCCCCGCCCGCAGAAGGGCGCGGACGGCCAGGAGCTGGAAGTCGCGTCGATGGGCCAGGACTCTGAGACCTACGGGCCGTGGCTGGCCGAGCTCGGGCTCTCGGAGGCGATCGAGCGGGAGATCCTCGCCCCGTTCGAGATCGACGTCCTGGAGATCCGCGACCCCTCGCCCGTCCTCGGGGAGTCGGAGGAGGCACGGCGGGGCCGGCGCCTGGCCCTGCTGCAGACCGCCCTCCTGGAGCACGCGGCGGCGTACAACCTGCGTACGGTCATGACCTTCCATCAGAAGGTGGAAGAGGCTGCGGGTTTCGCGGAGGCGCTGCCGAGGACCGCTGCCGAGCTGTACATGACCGAGACCGATGACGAGACGATGGTGAAGGCGGAGAAGGAACTGCCCGCGTCGTCGATCGACGCGGAGTTCTACGGCCTGGAGGCCGGCCGCCACGTCCCGCCGGACCGGGTCTGGTCGGCGTGGCTGTGCGGCGACCACCTGGTGTCCGAACGCCGGGAGGTGCTGCGGCAGTTCGCCAACGGCATCGACGCCAACAACCGGCGCGTACACCGGGCGTTCCTCGCCTCGGTTCGCGTGCTCGGGGAAGGCGTCGACATCACCGGCGAGCGCGGGGTGGAGGCGATCTGCTTCGCCGACACCCGCGGCTCCCAGGTGGAGATCGTGCAGAACATCGGCCGCGCGCTGAGGTTGAACCGCGACGGCTCCACCAAGGTGGCCAGGATCACCGTGCCGGTCTTCCTGGAGCCGGACGAGGACCCGACCGACATGGTGGCCAGCGCGAGCTTCAAGCCGCTCGTGGCCGTGCTCCAGGGCCTGCGCAGCCACGATGAGCGACTGGTCGAGCAGCTCGCCTCCCGCGCCCTCCGCAGCGGGAAGCGCAAGGTGCACCTCCAGCGTGACGAAGACGGGCGGATCGTCGGCGCCGACGGCGCGGGTGACGGCGAGGACCAGGAGCACGACGACACCCAGGCCGCCGCCGAATCGGCCCTGCTCCGCTTCAGCACTCCCCGGGACGCGGCAACGATCGCGGCCTTCCTGCGCACGAGGGTGTACCGGCCGGACTCGCTGGTGTGGCTGGAGGGTTACCAGGCCCTCATCCGCTGGCGGGCGGAGAACGAGATCACCGGCCTCTACGCCGTGCCCTACGACACGGAGACCGAGGTCGGCGCGACGAAGGCCTTCCCGCTGGGGAGATGGGTGCACCAGCAGAGGAAGGCGCTGCGTGCAGGAGAGCTGGAGGAGCGGCGCAAGGAGCTGCTGGACGCGCCCGAGGCCGGAATGGTGTGGGAGCCCGGGGAAGAGGCGTGGGAGAACAAGCTCGCCGTCCTTCGGTCGTACCGGCACTCCACCGGGCACCTGGCCCCGCGCCAGGATGCGGTCTGGGGCGAGGGCGAGACGATGATGCCCATCGGGCAGCACATGGCCAACCTCCGCCGCAAGGGCGGCCTCGGGAAGGACCCGGAGCGGGCCCGGGAGCGCGCGGCGCAGCTGACGGCGATCGACCCGGACTGGAACTGCCCCTGGCCACTGGACTGGCAGCGGCACTACCGCGTACTCACCGACCTGGTCGACGCCGACGGCAGCCTGCCCGAGATCCAGCCCGGCGTGCTGTTCGAGGGCGACGATCTGGGACGGTGGATCCAGCAGCAGGCGAAATCCTGGACGGGACTGTCGCAGGAGCAGCGGCAACGGCTGACCGTACTGGGTGTGACACCCGCCGAGCGGCCTGCACCGGCCCCTGTGGCCAAGAGCGCCGGGAAGTTGTCGGCGGCCTTCCAGCGGGGTGTTGAGGCCCTCGCCCAGTGGATCGACCGCGAGGGTGCCCAGAAAGCCGTACCGCGGGGGCATGTCGAAACCGTCGTAGTCGACGGCCAAAAACATGAGCACAAACTGGGTGTCTGGTACGCCAACCAGAAACAGCGCCGGGACAAGCTCGCCGAGCCCCAGCGCGCCGTACTCGCGGAACTCGGTGTGGAGTGGGCGTGAGGGCCGCCAGTCGGCCGGGCGGTGAATCGGATGGTCAGCGACGTACACAGCCAGGCACCCAGGACAAGCGTCCTGGGTGCCTCATGCCGTCAGCAGATCTAGCGCATGGGGGCCGGGGGTGCAGGGATTTGACGGTCTGGACGACGGCGTGGACGCGGTCGGCGATCTCAGCGGCTCAGCCCACCGGTCATCAGCGCCGGCGGAGGGCAAACGCCACCGCGAACGCAGCAACCAGCGCCGAGGCCACCCCACCCACCGCCCCGATCGGCCCGGTCAACGAGGGGTGGACCAAGCACAGGTAGAGCGTGGCGCCCAGCGCCAGGACGAAGACAATTCCCAGCACCAGGAGCAGCACGGGGTCCGTGCCCGAGGGCTGCGTGGCCGGCGGTTGCTGGGACTGGTTGGTAGCGGTGGACATGAAGGTTCCCTCCCTGGGATGCCTGCGGACAGTCCGCAGGCGGAACGCGGAGCATGAGGCGCCGCACCCCTTGCATCACGGGGTGGCGGGCAGGTAGCAGAGTGCGAGACGGCGGGGTTGAGGCCTGCAAGACGACCGGGATCACCGCCCAGCGGGTGCGGCCGTCTTCCTGGGCTTGCGCGGCCGTGTGATGGCGGTGCGCTGGTACTGGTGGGCCGTGGTGAAGCCGAGTGGGGAGAGCGGGGCTTTGGTGCGGCGCTCGCGTCGCTCGACGAGCCCAAGGGCGACGAGCTTCTTCAGCCCGCGTTCGTGGGTGTCGGGGGACCAGCCGTACCACTCGGGGGCTTTCTCCGCGGGGAAGGTGGACCAGTTCTTCTCCCGGGCGACGACCAAGAACAGGGCTAGGGCCGGCAGGTCCAAGTCCTCGTCCCGGCCCAGTGTCCAGAAGGTGGCCGGGATCTGCAGGAAGCGGTTCTCCTCCGTGTCGCCCACGGGGCGGTCGTAGGGCTTCCCGGTGCCGTCCTCGCGCAGGAGAGTGACCGTGATCATGGTTCCGCTGCGGCTGCAGTCGATCAGCTTGCGCGCCTGCAGCCGGCGCAGGGCCCGCCAGGCACCGGTACGGGCGGACTGGTCGGTCGCGGTCTCGTGGATGTCCATCAGCCGCGCCCACACCGCGCTGTCGTGCGTGGTCGACCAGCCGTTGTCCCCGTTGCTGCACGCGGCCACAATGATCAGGTAGGCCTTCAGGCCCCGCAGATCCCTCCCGGTCACAAAGTCCTTCAGTGGCCCATGACGGCTGGCGGCCCCCTTGTTCGCCTGAACGAAGGTCTTACGCAGCGGCACGTTGGCCCGGATCGAACGGGCGAGGACCGCCGTACGCGTGTCCCTCCCAGTCGCGGCCGTCTCCTGCATGTCCCGCTTGGCGGGCGTCGTCGTCTTCATGCACCAGAAGGTAGCCATCTGAGCCTTCCAACCCCAAACGAACCAGCCTCACAAGAGCTGATGCCCCAGCGGCTGATCATGGACACCCCAGCGGGTGTATGGGAGAGCCGCTGAAAGGGCCATGTGACAGATCCAAGTGAGAGACCAGGTGAAAGGTCAACTGGGATAACTACTGTTTGGGATGGGGGTACGCCTCAGCTTCACAACCCGCATGCCCGGCCGCCTCCGTGCCAGCACGACGGCGGACCCGACCGACCACCTTGCTCTTCCGGCCGCCAGCCCCGCTGCGTAACCCTGGCCTTCTTCCGCTAGCGCCCACAACAAGAGGCCACAGACTGCCCTCTGAGAGCCCTTCAGGCGCTGCTCCGGGGCCCCCGGGCGCTTCCCGCTCGGGGGCGCCCAGCTAGCCGTACAGCGACTGATTGGCCACCAGCCGTTCTGCTCGCGCCTCGGCCAGGCCGGTGGGGTGGGAGGGGTTCACGTACGGATGGACAGGACAGACCTGGACTACATCGGCGAGGCCACCGAAGCAGTTCCAGGCGCTGGAGTTGACGGGCGCGCAGACGAACGGGCGGCGGGGCTCGCAGCTGTTCGGGATCTACAGGTCGAACTCGAGGTGCTCAATACCGGTGAAGCGGACCTCCTCCAACTGGCCGGCGCGGCGGCCGTTGTCCTGGAAGTACATCTCCTTGAGCGCTTCGGCGGCGATCTGTTGGAGCTGCTGGTCGCTGGCGCCCTGCTCCTGGGCGTCGAAGAGGCGGGCGGCGTACTGCGGCGGCAGCGCCACGGTCAAGTGCCGGAGGCGGTCCTCGTCCGTCGTCCCGATCGGCGCGGTGTAGCCGATCCGAGCGCGGGTGTCGATGACGATGCCGCCGGTCGTCGCCGCCTTCTGCCGCGCCTGGGCACGGATCTGCGGCTGCCACCTCTTCTTCACCTCCCGCTCCAGGCGGGCGGCGAGGTCCGGGCGGGGCTTCTTGATCTGGTCTTTCACGTACCGCTCCACCGTGCGCTGCGAGACCCGCAGCATCTGGGCGACCGCCTTGGTGCCCTTGAGCTGCTTGACCAGGTACCGCATCTGCGCGGGCGCGCTCTTGGGCACCGGGCGGGTGAACGCCTTCTGCACCGCGGCGTCCAGGCCGTCCCCGAACATGCTCATCGCGGTCTACCTACTCCCCGGTGTCCTGATCGGTAACGGTGCCGTCCTTGATGTACCGGGCGAGGTTGAGCTCCGGAGCGTTGAACTGCTCGCGCACCCCCTCGCCCCACAGCACGCTCTGGGTGCCCTCGTGCTTCACCAGCCCGGGGTTCACGCCGAGCTTGAAACCGCCCGGCAGCGGCTTGCCGTCCCGGTAGGGCAGGAAGTCCAGCGGCGACGGCCCGTCGGACACGTAGACGGCGCAGTCCGAGAGGACCGCGACCGGGTACTGCCCGGTGAAGGCGGCATGCTTGACGATCTTGCGGTGCATGTTGATCCGCGTGCGGGAGATGACGGCGGCGCGGATGTCCGGGCGCCAGGTGGGCCGGGCAAGGGCCCGCCACGGCTGCCCGGGCTTCCAGCCCTCCCCGCGCGGGCGCTCGCGCAGCTTGCCGATGCCGCCCTTCACGGTCGCCTTGATCGCGGACACCACGATCGCCAGCTGAGGGTCACACTGCCGGTAGCCGTCCATCGCCGCGAGGAAGTCGGCCGGCGTCATGTCCGCGTGCACGCCGAGGTCGGCCATCGTGGCGAGGTAGGCATCGCGCAGCCGGTTGTACCAGCCGTCCAGGTAACGGCCGTTGTCGTAGCGCACCCACGCCTCGATCGGCGTGACGTCGTAGCCGAGCTCCACCGCGTACGCCACCGCCGGCGTCGCGTACCAGGCCGGCCCCTCCGGGCGCTCGCCCTTCGGTGTGAACGGACTGGGCAGCAGCGCGCCATCCAGCTCCTCCCACTTGTCCTTGGCCACCTTCACGCGGGACAGGTCGACATGGGAGAGGTCGACCAGCCAGGAACCGGGCAGTTTCGCGTCGAAGACGGGGTTCTTGACGTGCGACGGCGCGCCCAGGCCGACGTTAAGGCCGTTCGCGCCGGCGGCGAAGGCCATGTTCACGTCGATGCCCACCAGATGAGGGCGAAGGCATTCGGCGTCGGTGAGCGGGCGCGCCCAGTCATACGCCTCCTCCACCAGAACCTCCGCCGGGGTGCGCTGGTGGAAGCGCGGCAAGTCCGCCAGGACCGGGTGCCCGTCGGGCGCCTCGCACGGCGCGCAGTCCACCGGATCCTTGCCCAGCGAGCCGGGGTTGTGCTCGGAGCGCCGCTTACCCGTCGTGTCCGGCTCGGAGGCGCGGGTCGGCGGGTGCAGCGCGGTCATCAGCTCCAGACCGGTCACGGCGGTCGATCCGCGCGGCGTCATCACCCGGGCCGCATATGTGCCCAGCAGCCGCGCGAGTTCGGCCGGCGGAAGCTGGGCGGCGTCGGCCCAGTGCCGGGTGTCGAGCGCGCCCCACGACGGGATGCACAACTGCACGCAGGACCGGTCCGAACCCTGCGCGGGGCGGTAGATCCGCGCCCACGGCCCGAAGCCCCTCTTCGTCAGCTGCCACTCCGCGCGCGTCATCTGCTTGATGACCTTGTGGCCATCCGGGATCCGCCCGGCCAGCCGCTCCTGCTCGCTCAGGGCGGAAGGCAGGCCGTAGCGCTCCAGCGCGGACTCGGTGAGTACAAGCAGCGGGTCGGCCGGCTTGCCCGGACCGGACAGCTTCGGCTGCCCGAGCTTCGCCTCCTTCAGCGTCCAGTCCACCAGGGACGGCAGGGACTTGGCGGGCACGTCCAGGACCAGGCCGCCGACGCAGTACGCGTACGCCTGGCCGTCGGCGACGTCGACGACGGCGAGCGGACCGTTCTCGAAACGCGGATCGGCGCCGCCAGCCGAGGTACCTGGGCGGGCGGCCTTCTTCGCAGCCGGACGGCGCGACGCCGACGACGTCCTGGCCGTGCGTGCCGGACGCGACGCGGCCGCGGGAGCAGCGGAGTCGGCGGCAGGGCGGGGCTGGGTGTTCTGCTCGGCCGTCATGCCCGCGACCTCAGGCGCGGAGCTTGCGGGGCTGATCTTTGCTTCCGGCGCCGGGGCGGGCGTGCTCGCGAACGCCTCGGCAACGGCCGTGCCCTTCGCGGGCGCCGCGGCGTTGGGGTCGGCGGGGTAGAGCTCCGCGAGTTTGCTGAGCAGCCGCGCGTACGCGTCACGCTCCGGGGGCCTGGGCTCCGTCTTGCCGGACTCCCAGCCGCTGACAGTCGCCCGACGCACCTCCAGGGCTGCGGCCACCTCATCCAGCGTGAAGCCGTGCGCCTTCCGCAGCCGCTTGCGTTCCGTCGGCGGCGGCAGCGGGCACCGGGACGCCAGCAGTGCGTCGACCCGGTCGAACAACTCGGACATGCAGCACCTCCTGTCCCGCAACCCTAGCGTGGAGCGCACGTTTCGCGTACCAAACACGTACGGATCCCGTAAACGGCGGTTGGCGCAGTTGCCCCGTAAGGGGCCCCTCGGGCTTCGGCTGCTTCAGGCTCCTCAGCCGAGGGTTCGCGGTGGTGTCTTGGCTTCGCCTGAACTGGCCGGGCGGAGCGGCTTGGTGTGAGAGATCGGGGAGAGCAGACGGCCGCCGCGTACCAGCCTCGCGGCGGAGGACGCGGAGGCGGGCATGGGTGAGATCGTCAAGGGACTCAAGCGCGCGCTGCTGACCCGTCCCGTGCCCACGCGTGACGCCGCTGTGCGTTTCTTGCTCAAGACGTAGAAGGGCTCCACGAAGTCAGCATGAGGCCCGGTTCGCTGGAGGACGGCGTGGGGACGCCGCGGGCGTCGAGCTGGGTCAGTGGGCGGTGTCCGAGTAGGCCGTCCGCAGGTACCCGTCGTCCGACGCCGTGACGCGGTACCACTCGCCGTGGGCGCTCTGCACGTAGAGCTCCGTGACGAAGACGTACCGCGGCACGGCGGCGAAGGCCGCGCCCCACGGGCTGGGACTCCCGTCGCCGAGGGCTGCGGCGAACTCTTCGCGCAGAACGTCCGTCGGACCCGGGGCCATGTCCTTCCTCGCGTGTACGTCGCCGGTGTGCGGGGCTGCACCCGGTGAACGCCCGGTCGGCGGCGGGGTCACTGCGGTGGTGCGGCTCCCGGATCGCGTACGGTGGCCGCCGTGTTGCGGCAGGCTAGGCTCGTGGCCCGCTGCTGGACCGGCAGCCGACGGACCTCGGGCGCTGCGGGGAGCGTCAGCATCCGATGGGGGGCAGAGCCGTGCGAGACCAGCTCGTTGGGGGCCGTTACCGGCTGGTGCGGGAACTGGGCGAAGGGGGCATGGGGCAGGTATGGGAGGCGCAGGACGAGACGTTGGGCCGGCCCGTCGCGGTCAAGCTGGTCTCCCTGCTCGCCGGCGGTGGGAGTCGCGGTGACCAGGCCCGCGCGAGGTTTCTGCGCGAAGCGCGGATAACCGCCCGGCTGCAGCATCCCCACATCGTCACCATGCACGACCTCGGCGAAGCCGACAACGACGGCGACAAGGTGCCGTTCCTGGTGATGGAGCTGATCCGGGGCGAGGGGCTGGACGCAAAGCTGGCACGGCGTGCCGCAACCCCCGCGGAGGCCGCCCGGTGGGGAGCGCAGGTGTGCGACGCACTCGCCGACGCACACGCCAACGGGATCATGCACCGGGACGTCAAGCCCTCCAACATCTTCATCACGCCCGCCGGCAACGTGAAGGTCCTCGACTTCGGCATCGCGCGCGCGGCCGACGGCAGCGTGACCGCGGACCGCCTCACCCGGACCGGCCTCATCGTCGGCACACCGCAGTACATGGCCCCCGAGCAGGCCCGCGGCCTGCCCGAACCGCGCAGCGACCTCTACGCCCTGGGCTGCCTCCTCTTCGAACTGATCACGGGCCGCCTGCCGTTCGAGGCTCCCGACTCCCTGGGCTACCTCTCCGCGCACCTCACACAGGAGGCGCCCGCCCCCAGTTCGGTACGGGCCGGCATCCCCGCCGACTGGGACGACCTCGTACGCTCGCTCCTGCACAAGGAGCCCCGCCGGCGGTACGGGGACGCCGCCGCCCTCGCACGGATACTGCGGCGACTGGACACCGCCTCCGCGTCCGGGGGATCCGCGCACTCCCGCGGCTTCCCCCCGCCCACCGAGCCGGACCTCACCGCCGCGCCCGCGCCCGGCGAGTTCCTCTTCGCCACCAGCCTCGGCAACAGCGGTACGGTGCGGCTGTGGGACCCGGCCACCGGCCGGCCCGTCAGCCAGCCCCTGGCCGGCCACACCGGCTCCGCGTTCCGGATGGCGTTCTCTCCCGATGGCCGGCTTCTCGCCACCGGCAGCACGGACGAAACGGCGCGACTGTGGGACACGGCCACCGGGCTGCTCGTCTGCGAACCCCTCACCGGCCACAGCGGCACCGTGGAGGACGTGGCGTTCTCCCCCGACGGGCGCCTCCTCGCCACGGGCGGCCTGGACTCGACGGTACGGCTATGGGACACGGCCACCGGCGAGCCCGTCGGCGAACCCCTCACCGGCCACACCAACTGCGTGGCGGGGGTGGACTTCTCGCCCGACGGCCGGCTTCTCGCCACGAGCAGCGTGGACGGCACGATACGGCTGTGGGACCCCGCCACCGGCAAGCCCCTCGGCGAACCGCTGACGGGCCACACCGACGCGGTGCTGCGGCTGGCGTTCTCCCCCGACGGCCGCTTCGTCGCCACAGGCAGCAGGGACTGGACGGTACGGCTCTGGGACCCGGCCACCGGCCAGGCCGTGGGCGCCCCCCTGACCGGCCACACCAACGTCACCTGGGAGGCGGCGTTCTCCGCAGACGGCTCCCTGGTGGCCGCGAACAGCGAAGACAACACGACACTGGTGTGGGACACGGCCACCGGACGGCTGGCCGGTCAGCCCTTCACCGCCCCCGCCAACGGGGGAATGACCGTGGCGGGATCGTCCAACGGCCCGCTGCTGGCGGTGGAGATCAGCGAGGAGGGAACGGTCCGGTTCCGGGACGCCGCGACCAGAAAGCCTTTCGGTGAGCCCCTGAACACGCACACCACCGGCCCGATGTACTTCCAGCTCTCCCCCCGCATCCGGCACCGCACGCACTGACCCGCCGCCCACCACCGGCCGCCGCCGTGCGGGCCGTTCAGGTGACCACCCCCTCCCCCCAGTCACGCGGCGGACGATCCCCTCGGCGGCGGCTCGGGCGCACTGGTGAAGAGTCGGTAGGGGAAGGCTGCGGTATTCGCAGCTGATTGGATCGGCGCCCGGCCCGGGTTCCGATGGAAGGGCGCCCGGGAACCCGCGCCGCCGGCCGCCCGCAAGCGGCTGCGCCGCACCGGAGCCGAGGACCCGGACGCCACGGTCTGCGCGGGCGCCGACGGGGGCCCGGGCGCCCCGGGCACCCTCACCGGCCCATCACGCAAAAGGAGCCACAGCCACGAGATCACACGAGCCGCCCGCCAAAGACCGCGGAGGACAACCCCCGCCTCCCTACTGCCGTCCGGTGAGTACGACCGCACCACTCACGGCTCATCACTGCTGGATGGCCGGGAGGAGATCAGCAACTGGCCTGTGCGAAGGCCGCGGTGGGCAGCGGGGCCCGGGTGTCCTCCCACACGATGCAGATCCCGTGCTCGCGCTCGAAGAAGCGCAGGAAGGCGACGTCGGCGAGCTCCTCACCGGAGTAGACGAAGCCCGGTACCCCCTCCTGTGCACCCACGCCTCCCAGATGCGGCATCCCCGGTTCGTCATAGGCCAGCACCTGGCCCTCACGGGCGTAGCCGATCTGGTGCTCGGCATTGACACTGCGGAACACCGTGTACGCGCGCGTGCCGCGCGACAACGCCGGCAGGAACGCCGTGGCACGGCTGGAGACGTCCTCAATGGCATAGGCCCAGCCGGGGACCATGCCGACACGGACGATTACCTCTGGATGGAAGAGGAATCCTGCTTCCGTCAGGCGCGCCACGAGCGCCTCGTCCTGCCCATCGAGAAAATCCAGGCCACCCAGGCGTCCCTCCTCCGGCCACACCTGGAGTTCGGCGACCGCGTCACCGGTCAGCTCGTGGATGTGCTCGAGCTCCGCCCCCATCCGCACCAGCAACTCACGCGGCCCGATGCCCTCGCACAGCGTGAAGGTGTAGCCCAACTCGTACCCGGTCGCTATCCATCGCAGCCCGTTCGACACGTCCGCTCTCCCCGCAGCCGACACCTCACACCGCAACGTAGCCCAGCCAGCACGGTACGGAGGAACCAGCGAGCCAACACCTGCTGGCCACGAAGCCACACCGGCGCCCGCGAACGGGCCGACTCGGCTACCAGCACCACACGCGACCACGGCTGAGCCAGCCTGCGGGGCACGCCGGTGACCGTGGTCACCTGCAGCATCTCCCCGATCCGGACGTACAGCCCACCCACATACACCCCCGCCACACCCGTCTCCTGGCCAAGAACCCCGTCCAGATATCCCGCCACTGCCTGCGCCACAGCCCTGTCCTCACCCACGCTGGACCGGCTGCTGCACACCACCCCCCGGGACACCAACCCCCGCCCCACGCCCGACGTGGAGTCCGATGCACTGCTGCCGACCTGCACCGACTCATACCACCACACCGGCCCCACCACCACCCAACCGCACCCACCCGCACCCCCAGACACCCCCAAACCCACCCAACCCGCCCAACGCAACCACCCGCCACCACACTCGACCACCACCCAACCGACCATTCCCAACAACCCCCCCCCGACGCAGCCGCTCGGCCGGCGGCGCGTCCGCGGCGACCGGCACCGCTGGTGGTAACCGGTCACCGCGCCGACCGGCGGGGTGACTGCGCTGGCGGGCCGGGCGTACGACACCGCATCGGGGGCGGGAGCGATCGCGTGGGCGCGGTAGGTGCGCATGGCCCAGCTCGGCCTTTCCTAGCGGTTCGGCGTGGCTTTGCACGAGGGGACGAGAGGGCCCCGAGGTGGGTGCGGTCGTCGTCGCGGGCCCGGATGAGCAGGTCGGTTTCCGCGACCGCGGCGATGTGGCACCCCGGCGGTTGCCGCCCGGTGGCTTGGCAGAGGTTCTTCCAACGATCACTTTCTGTTGGGAATCGGAGCAAGGGTTCGTTCCTAGGCTGACCGGCGTCGCCCCCGGTCCGTTGCATCGAGAGGACTTCCCATGACAGGCATGTCCGCTGAAAGACCCACGGGTCCCGGTTTCGAACGACGCACCCTCCTTCGCGGAGCGGCCGTGACCGCCGCCGCTTCCGTCCCCTTCCAGGCCCTCGCCGCGCGCACCGCGGCGGCCGCGCCGGTCAAGTTCGAATTCGACGCCGGGTACGGCCCGTTGAGCCCGGTGAAGGACCAGGCGACCGGCCTGGAACTGCTGCAGTTGCCCCGTGGGTTTGAATACATCTCCTACGGCTGGACCAACGACCTCATGGACGACGGCGTGCGCACCCCGAGTGCACACGACGGCATGGCGGCCTTCCGCTACGGCGACAAGGTGCATCTCGTCCGCAACCACGAGCGCGGTGCCGGGCCCGCCTTCACCGCCCCGGCCTACAACCCCGAGGCCGGTGGCGGGACCACCACCCTGGTCTTCGATCCGGACGCCGGCCAGTGGCTGGAGTCCTACGGCAGCCTGGGCGGCACCATCCGCAACTGCGCCGGCGGGCCCACCCCGTGGAAGACCTGGCTGACCTGCGAGGAGACATTCTCCACGACGGCCGGCAAGCGCCACGGCTACACCTTCGAGGTGGCCTCGGAGGGCAAGGGCAATCCCGAGCCCTACAAGGCCATGGGCCGGTTCAACCACGAGGCGATCGCCGTCGACCCGGCGACCGGCTACGTGTACGAGACGGAGGACCGCGGCGACGCATCCCTGTACCGCTTCGTCCCGGCCGTGCGTGGCGATCTGTCCAAGGGCGGCCGGCTGGAGGCTCTGCGTATCGGCAGCACGTCGTACGACACCCGCCCCGACGGGGAGAAGGAGTACGGGACCGTCTCCTGGGTGCCCGTTGAGGACGTCGACCCGGCGACTGACACGGTGCGACTCCAGGCGCAGGCGAACGGCGCAGCCGTGTTCAGCCGCCTGGAGGGTGCCTGGTACGGCAACGACCGCATCTACGTCATCACGACCGACGGCGGTCCCTCCCGCCAGGGCCAGGTCTTCGAACTCAACCCGGCCACCGACGAATTCCGGGTTCTCTTCGCCTCACCGGGCGCCGAGGTCCTCAACGCACCGGACAACATGTGTGTCAGCCCGCGCGGCGGCCTGGTGCTCTGCGAGGACGGCGACGGCACCGAGTACGTCCACGGTCTGACCACCGACGGCGAGATCTTCCGCTTCGCCGCCAACAACGTGGACCTGCGGGGCGGCACCGCGGGCAAGAACGTCACCGCTGCCGACCACCGGGGCTCGGAGTGGGCAGGCTCGGTGTTCGAACCGAAGCACGGCGACTGGCTGTTCGTGAACATCCAGTCTCCGGGCATCACGTTCGCGATCACCGGGCCCTGGCGCCAAGGCGCCCTCTGAGCGATCGGCCTGACACCGCCGATGCGACGAGGCCGCCGTACCCCCAGCCGAGCTTCACCGGATGGGGAGTGTCGGCGGCCTTGCCGCGCTCCCGCGAGGCCAGGAGCCATCGCCGGCTCCGGAGACGGCTCCCGTACCGGTGGCCGGGGTGGGTGCGGGATGGGGGCGTTGCCTTCCGCTACGGATCCAGCGCGGGAGGACGGAAATGCGCCGGCACCAGTGCTCACACCGGTGCCGGCGAGGCCGGAGTCGCCCAGCAGACGCTTCCAGGAGCTGCCGGGAGCTGACTGGCCAGCGCATGAGCACGGCGCCTGACCAACTGCGTCGCGGACGTCGTCACGCAGTGCGTCGGCGCCCCACAGGTAGTGGCCAGAGACGCTGCATCCCCTGGGGACCGCTGTCACGTCCTTCCGCCATTGCCTCGCAGAGCGCTGCGCACCAGGGGCGACGCCTTTGGAGCGCCTGCTTTCGCCGGAGAACATTCGCGCTGCGTGATCCATGTGGTGCCCCGAAGGTGTCGCCGCCCACTGCGGGTTGGGAAGTCCGTTCACGCTGTTCAGCCTCGTCCAGGGGCAGATGAAGTCGGACACCACCGACATCAGCGAGGGTGTTCGCGCTTATGATCTGGCTCAAGGGCTATGCCCTGTCGCCGGAGCAGTCGGGCGACCGCATCGGTGCCTATCTGGAAGGGCTGAGACAGCGATGACGAACACAGACACGTCGCCCGTCCGCCGGCACAAGTCCAGCCACAGCAGCACCGACGGGAGTGAGTGCGTGGAGGTCGGTGACGGACTGCCCGTCGTCCCCGTACGCGACAGCAAGCATCCCCACGGCCCGGTGCTGGTCTTCTCCACCGCCGGCTGGACGGACTTCATGGCCGCGCTCAACCGCGGCGAGCTCTTCGCCTGAGAACACGGCCGAATATTGCGGCGAGGGGGATGAATGGTCGCGGAGGCGGCGGCGTTACGACTGGGGCAGACGGTTGCCACCGCTGCGGCGCGGCTGTGGCTGGGCGGCCGGCGGCGGGAGCAGGAGCGGTGGCTGGAGCTGGACGAGTTGCTCCGGACACGGGTGGCGGGGCTGCGGCCCCGGCGTGAGGTCAGCCGCCAGTTCGAGAAGATCGCCGACGCCGTGTACGACCGGCTGGAGCCGCATCTGGGCCACGCCTTCCAGCAGCTCGACGAGGGCGGACGCCAAGCCGTCGTCGATGCCGTCTGCATCACTCTCACCGGGGCCGACCTCTCCGACGAGGCGCTGCTGGCAGCGAACGCCCGGTCCGCGGAGCTGGTCCGGCAGATCACCGGTTCCACGCGGGCACCGGTGGGCCTGAACGAGGCGGAGACCCGGCTGTACGAGGCGCTCTTCGCCGAGTGCGTCGAGTACTACGTCCGTATCGTGCGCAGCCTGCCGCCGTTCGAGGAGCGGGCCGCGGCCGAGCTGCTTGCCCGGACCGCCGGGATCGGCGAAGGAGTGGCGCGCATCCTCGAACGCCTCCCGGATCGCTCGCTGTTTGCCCCCGACGGTACCGACCAGGACGCCGGATTTCGCCGCCGCTACCTGGAGCTGGTCAGCCGGGAGCTGGACGAGGTGGAGCTGTTCCGGCAGGCGTCCGACCAGGCCGCCGCGCCCAGGATCAAGCTCTCGGTGGCGTACGTGAGCCTGCGCGCCAGCGGCGACGAGGGTGAGCGGCCGAGTGCCGGCCGCTCACTGCAGATGGTGCGACCCGATATGAGCTACTGGGAGGACAGCGGTAGACCCCGGAGCGGCATCGAGGACACGCTGAGCGGCCGTCGCCGGGTGCTGCTGCGCGGCGAGGCCGGCTCCGGCAAGACCACGCTGCTGCGCTGGCTGGCCATCACCGCGGCGCGTGGCGCCTTCACCGGTGAGCTGGCCTCGTGGAACGGCCTCACCCCGATCTTCGTCAAGCTGCGCGAGTACAGCGGCCGGACGCCTCCGCGGCTGGAGGCCATGCTCGACGGCGTCGCGGGCACCATCACCGGGGTGATGCCCCGCGGGTGGGTGGAGCGGCAGCTCGAAGGCAGCGGAGTTCTGCTGCTGATCGACGGCGTGGACGAGCTCCTGGAACGGGACCGCCGGGCGATGCGGGAGTGGCTGCGCCGTCTGCTGCGGACGTACGGCGGGATCCGGGTGGTGGTCACCTCCCGCCCGGCAGCGGCCGGCGCCGACTGGCTGCGCAGCGAGGACTTCATCGCCGTCCATCTGGACCGGATGACTCCCGCCGAGCTGGCGGCGTTCGTGCGCCAGTGGCACCTGGCGGTGCGCGAGCTGGGCGACGAACTACCCTGCCAGGCCGACGAGTTGCCGCATTACGAGCTGTCGCTGCTGGCCAACCTCCAAGAGCGCCCGCATCTGCATCAGTTGGCGAGCACGCCGCTACTGGCGGCGATGCTCTGCGCCATGCACCTCAGTCACGGCCGCCAACTCCCCCGGAACCGCATGGAACTCTACCGCCATGCCCTGCACACCCTGGTCCACGAACGCGACGTGGAGCGGAACGTGCCGAGCGCGGTGGACGCCACGCTTTCGCTGGGCGACAAGCTCGTCGTTCTGCGGCATCTCGCCTGGAAGCTCTCCGACAACCACCGCAGCGAGATCCAGCTGGAACGCGCCGCCGATTACGTCACGGCAACGCTCAAGTCGCTACGGCATCTGGACGGGATCGACGGTGGCCGGCTCCTGGATCAACTGCGCCAGCGTTCCGGCATCCTCCGCTCCCCGGCGGAGGGACGCCTGGACTTCGTCCACCGCACCTTCCAGGAATACCTCGCCGCGGAGGAGGCTGCCGAGGAGGACCACATCGGCAACTTGGTCAGCCGTGCCCATCTGGACCTCTGGCGCGAGACCGTCGTCATGACCGCAGGTCACGCCAACACCCGCCAGCGCGAAGAGCTGTTGAACGGCATCCTCGACCGCGCGGACGACGAGCCCCGGCACGCCCGCCCGCTGCGGCTGCTGGCAGCGTCCTGCCAGGAGACGATGCCGTCGATGTCGGAAGAGCTCGGGGAGCGTCTGGACCAGGCGGTGAACACGCTGCTCCCGGCGCGCCGGGACACGGACCCGCCGGCGTTGGCGGCTGTCGGGCCAGCCCTGTTACGCCGGCTGCCGCGGTCGCTCGAAGAGCTGAGCACGAAGGCCGGGGTGGAGACAGTGCGCACGGTGGCGCTCGTCGGGGGCGCGGAGGCGCTGGAGCTGCTCAACGGGTATGCAGGGGACGGGCGCGGTGAGGTCATCGAGCAACTCATCCGCGCATGGGACTACTTCGAGCCGAACGCCTACAGCGAGCGCGTCCTGAACTTTCTGCCATTGCCCGGCCGTTACGTGTGGGTCAGCCACTCCGGTCAGCTCAACGCCGTACATCGGCTGCAGTCCCTGACTTTTCTCGAAGTCCGCACCCCTGCACACGACCTCACCTTCCTCGCACGCATTCCGCCGCTGCGCCACCTGGTCATGAGCCGGCTGGAAAGGGAATGTGACCTGTCTGCGCTCCGAGCGCATCCTGACCTTGAAGCGGTCCACTTATACGGCGAGGCGCGGTTGACCGGGGTGCAGGTCCTGGAAGAACTCCGGAGCTTGACAGCTCTCACCCTCCGATGCTCCGAGGCTACCGCTCTGAGGGCCTCGGAGTTGCTGTCCAGGCTGGATTTCCTCGGCTTGCACGGAGTGGACGAGAGCTCCGATCTGAGCCTGCTTTCCGGCCTCGCCGGCTTGCCGGGTCTGACGCTGAACTACGAGCACTCCGGAGCGGTCCATCCAATGCGAGAACTTGACGGCATGACCGGCGTGACGAACCTGACCCTGGTCGGGGGCAATGTGAACGCGTGGCTTGCGGAGGAACGAGGAGGCCCACCTGCTCTGAGGCATCTGCAGCTTTACCAATGTGTGTTCTCGGCCGACCGGTGCGCCTTCTCAAGGTTCGGGAACCTTGAACGGGTGATCTTCGAGGGCTGCCACAACCCGGACGATCGCGGACCACCTGCCAGGGCTCCCCAACGGCAGCGTGAGCCACCAGGCGTCCTTGCCGAGCGTGACCAGGAAGCAGCACCCTCTTCGCGTTCGACCACGCCGCCGCTCAGAACCTGGCGCCCGCGGCGCTGCGAACTCGCCCGGCCCGCCCGGTGCCGGCGGTCTGGGCGGGGTCGGATCGATCAGGTGAGGACGGCGCCGTAGGCGGAGAGGATCTCGTTGATCGGCTGGATGAAGGTCGTACCGCCTGAGGTGCAGTTGCCGGAGCCGCCCGAGATCACCCCGACGGCCAGCGCCGTCGTGCCGTCCCCGGTGAGGGTGAACACCGGGGAGCCGCTGTCGCCGGGCTCGCAGCAAAGGGTGGTGCGGATGAGCCCGCTGACGATCGCATCGCCGTAGTTGACAGTGACGTTGACGCCGGTGATGCCGCCGCCGTGGCAGCCGGTGGCGCTGCCGGCCATCGAGACGCTCTGGCCTACAGCGGGGTTCGCAGGGCCGGTGATGTCGATGATCGTGCCGTTGCAGTTGACCGTTCCGGGCCGGGGCACCGCGGGGTTGGTGTACCGGACGATGCCGTAGTCGTTGCCCGGGAAGCTGCTCCCCGCGGTCGGTCCGACGAGCGTGGTGAGCGATGAGTTCGTGTACCAGGTGGGGAAGCCGGTGGTGCAATGGCCCGCGGTCACGAAGTAGTCGGCGTTGCTGACCCGTACGTTGAAGCCGACAGTGCAGCGGCCGGCAGTGCTCCAGACCGGCTCTCCGCCCTGGAGGTGCGGCCTGAAGGTGCCGGCGGTGCGCTCGAAGGTGAGGGCGTCGGCCTGTGCGCCCGCGCTTCTGCGCAGCTCGGCAATCTCGGCGGCCGACACACGCTCGTCCACGGTGACCAGGACGGTGCCGGTCGCCTGGTCGACGCCCCAGGCCGTTCCGGCGATGTCGGCGGCGAGGACGGCGTCACCTGCCGCTGCTAGTTCGGTGGCGCTGAACGTCCGCGGCTGGGCCTGCGCCGCCTGCGGGCCGACCAGCCCCAGTGCGGCCGGCAGGGCGAGCACGGCCAGGGCGGTCAGGGCCGTCATGGGCCGCCGGAAGCGCTGGGCAGTGCGTCTGAGGGGGTTGGTGCGCTCGGTGCTCACGTCTTCCTCCTACGAGGAGTCGGAACCGGGTGGGACCTACCGCGCATGACTGCATGTCCCTGACAAATTGGATTCTCTCATCACATCCAGCATTGCCAAGGCCGTCTTCAGGCCACCGCCCCGCCTGCTACACGGCTCCCGCCACCTGACGTCCACGCCGCGCACCTGCCTACCATCCGGTCGCGGTTGCAGCGGGAGCTTCGCCCCCGCACGCCGAGTCGGGCACAGGTCCGTCGTCAGGGATCTTGGTTCCGGTATCGAACGAGGTCCTGAATGATCGACGGGTGTGCCGTTTCACCACTCTCACGTCGTCTCATGTCAGGGGGGACCCCCCGGCGGGCAGCCGAGCGCTTGAGGCGGGTCTGTGCCCCAACTCCCCTGCATCTGATCGCGTCAGGCAACCACACCGCACACGGCGTGACGCCACCCGCGATATTCGAGATCGAGGGGTATCAAATCCGACTGAGACGAAGGGAGGTTATCCAGGCCCCTCGGAGAGACGTGGGTTTGTGCAGGAGACGAGGAGCAGCGCGATGTCGTCGCTGCTTGTTCCACTCGTTGATCCAGCCGCGGATGTCGCGTTCGAGCTCGGTGACGCTGCGGTGGGCCGAGCGGCGGAGTTTGCCGCGGGTCAGCTCGGCGAACCAGCGCTCGACGAGGTTCAGCCAGGACGCGGAGGTGGGGGTGAAGTGCAGGTGGAAGCGGGGGTGGCGGAGCAGCCACTTCTTGACCGCTTCGGTCTTGTGGGTGGCGTAGTTGTCCAGGACCAGGTGCAGGTCCAGATCTTTCGGGACGGCCGCGTCGATGGTCTTCAAAAAGCGCAGGAACTCCTGGTGCCGGTGGCGCCGGTAGTGCTGGGCAGCCGTCAGACAACGCTCCAACGGCTCAAAAGAACCCGCACTGCGCGGACCTGACCAGTGCTCACCTGCTTGGCGCGATCCTGTCCGGCCCTGCACTCGCGCAGTTCGGAGTCGGCGCCCAGCGAGGAACTCGATCCCGCTGGACAGGGCGCGACGGGCAAGAGGGCATCCGGACGTCTCTGCGCTACGCGCGGCAGGCGCCCCCTCACCCGGGCCGGCCACGCTCTGCCAGTTCCATGACGATCCTGAGCAGCTCCGCTTCGCCGGTGCCGGCAGCGTGCGGGGCGAGCAACTGGGCGGTGATGGACCGCCGAGCGGCCCGCAGACGGGCGCACAGCGCCACCGATGGGCGGGTGCGGGCGGTCGGTCCGTGCGTTGCCTGGCGATAAGGAGTCCGCCGGAAGCGCCGATCCCGGTACGCCCGCGTACGGTCGGCCGGGCTCGGTGGTCAAGCCTCTCAGTGAGTGTTGGAGGACCTCGGACGCCAGGTCAGAAGCCGTTGTCCTATCGATCTTGAGTGCGGTGTGATCGAAAGTGGCCGGTGGGGCGGGTGATTCTGCCGTGGCCGTGCATGAAGACAGGGCCTCTGGTGCAGTTCGGAGTTGCTGAGACACCG
>NZ_JBDPMI010000056.1:0-24798 GCF_039871555.1 Streptomyces sp. B5E4 | reverse complement strand
CGGACAACGTCAACTTCATGGCGTCGAACCTGACGTCGCAGGTGCGGAACATCGCCCAGGTCGCCACCGCGGTCGCCAACGGTGACCTTTCCAAGAAGATCGACGTCGACGCGCGCGGCGAGATCCTCGAACTCAAGACCACCCTCAACACCATGGTGGACACGCTGTCGTCGTTCTCCTCCGAGGTGACCCGGGTGGCGCGCGAGGTGGGCAGTGAAGGCCGCCTCGGCGGCCAGGCGCGCGTCGAGGGCGTGTCGGGCAACTGGAAGCGACTGACGAGGAGCGTCAACGAACTGGCCCTGAACCTCACCACACAGGTGCGCGCCATCGGCGAAGTGGCGAGCTCGGTCGCCAAGGGCGACATGTCGCGCTCCATCACCGTGGAGGCGCAGGGCGAGGTGGCCGAACTGAAGGACAACGTCAACCGCATGGTGTCGAACCTGCGGGAGACGACCCGTACCAAGGACTGGCTGGAGTCCAACCTGACCCGCATCGCCGGCCTGATGCAGGGCCACCGCGACATGGTGGAGGTCGCCGACCTGATCCTGCGCGAACTGGCACCGCTGGTGAACGCGCACTCCGAGCTGTTCTTCCGGGTCGACACTGCGGCGCCGGACGGCGAGGGCCTGGAGCTCATCGCGGACTACGGGGTCGGCGGCCGCGGCCGGGACGACCTCCAGTCGGAGTCGCCGATCCGCGGGCTGATCGCCCAGGCCGTGCAGCAGAAGCAGCGGATCCTGATCGAGGACGCCCCGCAGGACTACGTGACCGTCGAGTCCGGCCTGGGCTCGGCCCCGGCCTCCAGCATCCTGATCCTGCCGATCCTCTTCGAGGACCGGCTGCTGGGCGTGATCGAGCTGGCCTCGTTCAGCAAGTTCAACGAGATCCAGCTGACGTTCGTCGACCAGTTCGCGCACACCATCGGCGTCTCGTTCAACACCATCCTCGCCAACGCCCGCACCGAGGCGCTGCTGTCGCAGTCGCAGCGGCTGACGTCGGAACTGCGCACCCGCTCCGAGGAACTGCAGCAGTCCAACGCCGAGCTGGAGGAGAAGGCGTCGCTGCTGGCCACGTCGTCCCAGTACAAGTCGGACTTCCTGGCGAACATGTCGCACGAGCTGCGCACGCCGCTGAACTCCCTGCTGATCCTGGCCCAGTTGCTCGCCGACAACGCCGACGGGCGGCTGTCGAACCAGGAGGTGGAGTTCGCGAGCACCATCTACCAGTCGGGCTCGGACCTGTTGCAGCTCATCAACGACATCCTGGACCTGTCCAAGGTGGAGGCGGGCCGGACCGAGGTGCGCCCGCAGCGGATCCCGCTGGCCAAACTGCTCGACTACGTGCGCGCCACGTTCCGGCCGCTGACGATCGACCGGGGACTCGGTTTCGAGGTGATCGTCGGCGACGACGTGCCGTCCGAGCTCTACAGCGACCAGCAGCGCATCCAGCAGGTGCTGCGCAACCTGCTCTCCAACGCGGTGAAGTTCACCAGCAGCGGCGGGGTCGAACTGCGGGTGGAGCGGGCCCCGTCCGAGGAGTTCGAGGAGGATACGCTGCGCGACGCGGAGGCGGTGGTCGCGTTCTCCGTGAAGGACACCGGTATCGGCATCCCGGCCGAGAAGCTGGACGTGGTGTTCGAGGCGTTCCAGCAGTCCGACGGCACCACCAACCGCAAGTACGGCGGCACCGGGCTCGGCCTGTCCATCAGCCGGGAGATCGCCGGCCTCCTCGGCGGGCGTATCGACGCGGAGAGCGAGGAGGGCGTGGGCTCGCGCTTCACCCTGTACGTACCGGCGCAGTTGCCCGGCAAGGCGCTGGCGGCCGCGTCGGGGAGCGCGACGCCGGCGCTCGAACCGGCTGAGGTGCGCCGGCCGGGGAAGAAGCAGGCCGCCGCGGAGCGGGGCGAGAAGCGGGACGGCCGGGCCGAGGCGCCGGAGATGCCCGCGGCCCGCGCTCCCTCAGCCGCCGCCGAGGGCGAAGCGGCCCGGACCACGGCGCGGCCGCCGGGTCGCGAAGCGGCGGGTCCCGAAGCGGCGGGCGTCGAGGCGGTGGGTCCCGAGGCGGCCGGTACGGAGGCCCCCGCGGAGCGGGAACGGACGGACACCTGGCCGGAGACGACCCGGCTGCGGCAGTGGCTCAGCGGCCGGCCCGGCCGGGTGCTGACCGGACGGCACGTTCTCATCGTGGACGACGACATCCGCAACGTCTTCGCGCTGACGCACATGCTGGGCCGGGTGGGGATCTCCGTGAAGTACGCCGAGAACGGCCGCGAGGGCTTCGACGTCCTGGACCGCTCCCCGGAGATCTCGCTGGTGCTGATGGACATCATGATGCCGGAGGTCGACGGCTACGAGGTGATCCGGACCATCCGCGCCACGCCGCGCCTGGCCGGTATCCCGATCATCGCCCTCACCGCCAAGGCCATGCCGGGCGACCGGGAGAAGGCCATCGAGGCCGGTGCCGACGGCTACGTCCCGAAGCCGGTCAACGTCGACCGGCTGCTGACGGCGATCTACGAGCAACTCGACGCACACGACCGGCGCGCGGGCGGCCGCCCGGCCGGCGCCGGCGGCCCCACGGACTCCGGTGCCGGGGACACCGCGGTCGCAGACGCCGGAACCCGCCCTGGCGCGGGGCCGGAAGAGAACCGGCCCCGCCCGGCGGCGGGCCCTGACGGCGACTTGCGCGGCGACTTGCGCCGAGACCGGCCCGGCGATTCGCGCGGCGACGACCCGACGGCACCGGGACGTGCCGCATGACCGCCCCCGCCACACCGACGCCCCCACCCGTCCCGGACCCGGCCAGCATCCTCATCGTCGACGACATGGAGGAGAACCTGGTTGCGCTGGCGGCCGTACTCGGTCCCCTCGGCCAGCGCGTGGTGTTCGCCCACTCCGGCGAGGAGGCACTGAAGGCGATGCTGCGCCAGCAGTTCGCCGTCGTCCTGCTCGACATCCTGATGCCGGGGATGGACGGCTTCGAGACCGCCGCGAACATCAAGCGCCTCGACCAGACCAAGGACGTCCCGATCATCCTGCTCACCGGCCAGGGCATCGACCCCGACTACGCCTACCGCGGCTACGCGGTGGGCGCCGCCGACTTCCTGTCCAAGCCGATCGAACCCTGGATCCTGCGCACCAAGGTCAACGTCTTCCTGGAGCTGTACCGCAAGAACCGGCAACTGGCCGTGCAGGCCGAGCAGTTGCAGCGCATGCTGATCACCGACCAGAGCGGCGGCGCCGACTTCGGGGAACGGCTCAGCGACGTCACCTGGCGGTTGGTGCAGGTCGAGTCGCTGCTGCGGGAGAGGGCGAGTCTCACCGGCCCTGCCCTCGCCGACCAGGTCAAGAACCTGGAGGCATCGGTACGCAACCTCACCCGGCAGGCCGGTACGGACACCGGCGACGCCGCCGGACCGGATGCGGACGAACGACCCGCCGACGCCGCGACGTCACCGACCCGCGACAGCACCCGCGACCGGCCCGGCGCCGCCGACGCCCGCCCGGACGCCGCCTGACCCGGGGCCCGGGGCGGGGTCATCGCCTGCCCTTCGTCAGACACCCACCCGGAACTTACGCGGCGGGGCGGTAGCGGGAGAAGAACGGGACCGCCTTGGCCACCTGGACCCGGGTGTTCTCCCGCGCGTCCGCGAAGCCTCGCACCTCGTTCTCCCCGTCCAGGTAGGCCCACGGGATCTCCCGTACGTCCGTGCCGATCAGCTCGAACTGCCGCAGCGCCTCCTCCCAGCGCCCGCAGCGTGCCAGCGCCAGGGCGAGGTGGTTGCGGATACGGGTCGCGGCCGGGTCGCCCGGCTCGTAGCCGGCGGAGACCTCCAGCGTGCGGTCCACCGCCGCGGTCACCCGCTGCCGGGGCACCGGGCCGCGGCCCGCCGGGTGTTCGGTGAGGTACTCGGTCACGGCTTCCACCGGCAGCGCCGCCAGCAGCCGGCCCGGCCGGGCCCGCGCCGCCGCGGTCTCGGCGAAGTCGAACATCTCCTCGTGCGAGCCGTACCACTTGGCGCAGAGGAACTGCAGGGCGTTGGCGTGGCAGCCGTAGTGGTCGGGGTCGCAGTCCATGACGTTCAGCAGCAGCCGGTCGAAGACCGGCCGGGGGGCCTGGGTGCCGCGGGCGTGCTGCAGGGCGACGCGCCAGGGCACCGGGTCGCCGGGGTTGAGCTCCGTGGCCTTGTCGATGACCGGGGTGGCCTGGCCCAGGATCCGGAAGAACTCGGCGAACCGGTCGCGGGAGACGTGCTTGGCCCGCGCGGCGGTCCGCGCCTCCCAGGCGCGGCAGATCTGCAGGCCCGCCGAGACCAGGGCGGCGTCCGGATCGTCGCCGTCCTTCTCCAGCCAGACCTCCAGCCACCGGGGCCGGACCAGGGCGACCTCGGCGAGCTTGTCCACGCACTCGTCGCGCCGCTCCCACGCCCGGCGGCGGCGGGTGTCGGCGAGCAGCTCGCGGGCCGGGGCGTGGTCGCCCTCCCACGCCGCGGAGAGCACCGGCCGCAGCACGGGATCGGGGCGATCGAGGCTCAGTCGGGTCACCGGCGGCAGCGAGGCTCCGACGGAACGCAGGTGGCGGAGCACGCGCGGGAAGGCAAGCACCATGGGGAGACGGGACATGCACCTATGACCACGCGGACACGGCCAGGGTTGTCCGTGACAGATCACGGCTGCGCAACACCTGCCCCGGGCCGGCGCCCCGGAAGGGTTGTCACAGGGGGCTGACACGATGCGGGGCATGTTGACTCCCCTCGTGTGGCATCCCGCCACTCACGACCACGAACTGGCTCTGGACGGAACCACCCTCAGATGCCGTAAGTCCGGCGGCCGCGTTCTGCAGTCGGTCCCCAGAGCCGTGCGCAGCAGCCCGACGGGCGAGGAGCTGTCCGAGTTGCGCGAGCGGTTGGTGCGGCACGAGGAGGAATGCCGGTCCACCGTGGAGTCCTGGCTGCTGGCCGGCATACCGGTGCCCGCCGCCCTGCTGACCCGGGTGTGGCCCGATCCGGGCTGGCGGTCGGTCCTGGAGCACCTCGTGGTGGTCGTCGACGGGCGTACGGGCCTGCTGACGGAGGTGAGCGAGGAGGGACGTACCGGCTTAGTGGACCTGGACGGCACGTCGCACACCCCACCGGTGGGCCCCGTGTCCCTGCCGCATCCGGTCCTGCTGCCGGACGCCAAGAAGTGGCGGCACCTGCTCGACGGCCGTGAGGCCGCGCAGGGCATCCCGCAGCTCGCCCGCGAGGTCCACCGCCGGCCGGACGGCGTCGACCCGGCCGCCACCGGCCTCGACGACTACGCGGGGGGCGAGTTCGCCGAGCTGCGGCACGCCACCGCCCGCGCCGCGCGGTACGGCTTCGTCATGCGCGGCGGGTTCGCGATGGTGCCGGTCGCCGACGGCGGCGTCGGACTGCAGGCGCGCTACTGGCTGGGGGCCGACGACCCCGGCCTGCCCGCCGAGACCGGACGGCTGCTGTGGGTGGACGCCTCCGAACGGCCCGTCGCGCTGGGCCGGATCGGTCCCGTGGCCTGGTCGGAAGGCGTACGCATGGCAGAACTGGTGCACGCGGGGAGGACGACCGATGACCGGTGACCGGATCGCGCTGGACACGGGCCTGGCGCCCGCCGGCACCCCGGGCGGCGAGGCGGTCACCGCCCGCCGCTACACCCACCCGCTCCTCGGCGCCCGCCCCGTGGTCCGGCTGAGCGGACAGGCCGCCGCGCCGGGCGAGGACCGGGTGCTGGCCGCCGCCGGGTTCTCCGCACCCGACGCCGGGCCGCCGGTGTCGGCCGGGTACCGCCAAGAGCCCGGCTACCCGGCATGGGCCGTGCTCCACGACCCCGCCCACGCCGGCGTAGCCCTCGCGGCGGCGCCGGAGATGGCGCACGCCGAGCGGCTGGCCCGGCCCAAGCCGGGACCCGCGCTCGATCTGTACGGACGGCTCGCCACGACGCTGCCCGACTCCCATCTCCCGGCCTACTGGGAACAGGTCGGCCGGGCGTTCATCGCCGCCGGCCGCCACCGGCAGGCCGCGATGATGTTCGGCCGGGCACGCCAGGCCGACCGGCACCTGCCGTCCGTCGACCCGGCCAGACAGCGCGCGGTGTTCCTGGAGTTCGCCCTCGCCGGGGCCTTGTCCGTCAAGGACATCAAGACCTACGTCGCGGACCTCGGCAAGCGCCCGGGCGATCCCGTCGCGGCCTACCGGGAGCTGCGCGAGCTGGCCGTTCGCCGCACCCTCGGCGGCCTGCCGCCCTGGCCCGAGATGCTCAAGCAGCTCACCAAACTCGCCAAGGCCGCCGGCCTCGATGTGGCGGCCGAACACGGATCCGTGCTGGAAGCCCTCGTGGACGCGCCCGCGCTCTGGCGTGCCTCGGACGGCTTCTGGACCTCGCAGCGCAAGGCCTGGCTGGCCGCCGTCGCCACGTCGGACGCGGTGAAGCGGCGGCTGGTGTGGCAACTTGCCGATCTCCCGTACGCGGAGGACATGGACCCCTGGTGGATCGCCTTCCTCGACGAGGCGGACGCCTTCGACCAGCTCGGCGAGGACACCGGCCGGTGGCTGACCGCGATGCTCCGCCGCTACCGCGGAACCGACGAACGTCCGCCCAGGGCCCCCGGGGAGCTGCTGGACCTGCTGCCCCGCCTGGCCGCACGGATCGGCCCGGACGAGGGCCCGCTGCGCCTCGGCAACGGCACCGCCGGGGAGTACCGCATCGACGCGGCGGTCATCGGCGGCTGCCTTGCCGCGGGCATTCCGGTGCCGGACCCGGATCCCAAGCTGCTGCTGGGGCACTGGTGGGAGCACGACCGCGTCGATCTGGCGGCGCTGACCGCCGACGACCGGTTCGCCGCCCCGCTGATCCGTTCCGTCCTCGAAGACAAGTGGTCCGACAAGCGCTGGACGCGGGCGTGGACGATCGAGCCGCTCAGGCCCTTCCTGCGCGGGATCGTCGACGACCGGTTGAACTGCGCCGCTTCCGGCACGCTGCAGAGTGCTCTCGACGCGTTCGACTGGCTCTACGACACGCTGTCCCGGCGGGCGCTGGCGGAGCTGCCGGACCTCCTCGACCGGCTTGCCGCCATCGACCTCGTGGCCCCGCTGACCAGGACGCTCCGCGCGGGCATCCTCGACGAACTGGGCTGGGACGCCCTGGACAAGGCCGCCGGTGAGCTGAAGGGCGAGGACAACTGGTGCCGGGCAAGCTGGCCCATCCTGACCGTGCACGACCGCCGCAAGGCCATCGCGATCGGGCCCGGCGGCCGGATCGCGGAGCACCGGTTCATCGTGCCGAAGGGCGCTGCCCAGTTCGACTACGACGTCCGTGCGGTCTTCTCCCAGGGCGAGTTCCAGGTCTTCCACGCCGTCAACCAGGAGCAGAGCCTGTACTGGTCGGGCGCGCCGGCCGAGATTCACACGGAGCGCGAAACCTCCTGGAAGTGGCGGTACGGTGAGAAGACGCGCGCCGGCTACACCTTCCTGGGGCCCCGCGCCCGCCGGTTCACGGGCCACCGGCTTCTGACCGTGGGCGAACGCCGGGTCGGCCCCGAGGGCCACATGTTCCACGACGGCCGGACGTACTGGTGGTACACCGGCGTGGACAAGGAGTCGCGGGTGGTGCGCCCCGTCGACCTGGTCACCGAGGAGCTCGGCGAGCCGGACCTGCCGGCGTTCCTCGATCCGTCCCTGCTGGGCGAGAACGAGGGCTGGCTGATCGAGCACTCGTCACTCGCCCCGGTCGCCGCCGGCACCGCCACCTCGCCCCTGGGCACCGACGGCAGGCACCTGGGCTTCAGAGTCGTCTACGACCGCGTGACGGGACAGGTCCGCTACCACCGCGTCGACGGCGTCGACGGCATCGCTCTCCCGATGACCGGTTCCCTGCCGCACGCGCGCTGGTCCTCCAGGCCCCCTGTTCCCTGGGGGCTCATGGACGTGCCCGGCACGGACGGGCGACTGCTGCTGGACGGCGGCTACGACGTCACCGCGCGCGACCCGGAGACCGGCGGTGCGCACTGGCGGGTCTACATGATGGACCAGGACTGGATCGTCAACCACGCGTCACCGATGGCCGCGGGCACGCGGCGCATGCCGCCGAAGGCGTTCTGGCACTACCTGACGCCCCGTGACCTTCCGGGCTCGCGGGCGCTGCGGGAGATCACCGAGGACACCGTACGTCCACTGCTGGCGGCGACGGCCACCTCCGCGTCGGAACTGCGGAAAGCCCTCGGTTCCCTGCTGCCCGACGTCCGCAACGAACTGCTCCTGGACGGCCTCGTGGGCTTCTTCCAGGAGACCGACCGCCGGATACAGCACCGCGACCGGCTCATGAAGGTGCTCGACCGGCAGACCCCCCGGCTGCTGGAGGTGCAGGAACCGGACCTGGACGGTGCCCTGGACGGGCTGGTCAGCTTCTCCCACGAGGGCACCGGCGGGATGGTCCGGCAGATCGAGCTGGCCGCGGCGTTCTTCACCGGCTCCATCGACGGCGAGACGGCGATGGCCCACTGGGCGGTCCACGGGAGTCATTACGACTGGACGGAGCTGGCCGGCCGGATCGGCGGCCTCGGCGTGCGTGCCGCCAGCGCCGTCACCCCGGCCGCGCACCGCGCGGCGGTGATCGCGCTGCTGCGCTTCTGGGCCTCCTCGCCCCTGACCGATCCCGGACTGCACCGCGGCCTGCTGGACCCGGGGGAGGACGGGGACGAGAAACCCCCGGTGGCGCAGTCCATCGCGGAGGGCAAGGTGCTGCCGCTGGACATCGCCATGCACTTCGGTGAGTGGTCCCGTGCGCAGGCAGGCAGGAACTACAGGATCAAGGCGTTCCTGCAACGGGGCGAGATGCCCCGGCCGGAGGGGTTCGTCGACATCCGGCCGGTGCCCAAGGGCTGGGCCACCGTCAAGCGGCTGCGCCGGCTGGCCGACGAGTTGGAGCGCCGCGAGCCGGTGCCGTTCGACCCCGACGCGGCGGCCCATCTCGCCGGGGCCGCCGGCCTCGCCCACGCGGAGGCGGCCCTGTGGCTGACCGGCCTGCCCGGAATCGACGCCGGCGGCGTCCGCACCGGTAAGAGCCTCTCGCCCGAGACCCGCGCCGCCCTGGGACTGAAGGTGACCGAGACGGCCGAGGCGTGCGACAGGCTGTGGCGGATGCCCACCGAAGCCCGCCTGGAGCTCTACGACGCGGCGATGCCCAACGACCCGGGACAGCTCTGGAACCCGAAGATGATGGCCGAGCGGCTGGCAGAGGAGCACCGGCAGCGGTCCCTCTGACGGTTCCGGTGCGCTCGGTGAGCGGAGGCGACCGACGCGGCGGTCCCGCTCCTCGGCGGGCCGCCGTACCTCGGAGCCTCCCCATGTCTCACCCGGAGTGAGGGGGGTGTTCCGTTGCGTACGGGCGGGGGTGTGCGGTGATCTCCGTGGCCTCCCGGAGCGTGGCCGGTGAGGGCCGGGCGGTCGGAGGGCGGGGACCTTCGGCCCTGTGATCGGGTGCGGCCACCGTCACAGAGTGGAAGGAGAGGTGCTTTCCCGCCGCGGGCGAGAGCACGGAGCCGGTCTCGAAGAGCCGGCGTCTGCGGTACGTCGCCTGAAGGCCGGCCGCCGCCGCATCTTTGACCGGCGTGAGCACGAGCGGAGTGCACGGCGATGGCGCGCTCCGACCGAAGATGCGGAGGCAGGACGATGACGCACTCCATGAAATGGCAGGTCGGCCTCTACCTCACCGAGGACGAGGGGACGACGACGGCCCGCGTGGTGCTGGACACCGCGACCACGCAGTTCACCGGGTATGGCGACGCGTACAAGAACCCCGCGGACCCGGACGTGCCGGAGATCGGTGACGAACTGGCGGCGGGCCGGGCGCTGGACGACCTCGGCCGGCAACTGATGGATGTCGCCCGGCGCGACGTCGACCTGGTCGCGTCCTCCGGACGGAGCGCCCGCCCGGGGGACGGCTGGCCGTCCCCGGACCGGATGTGAGGAGGCCGAACGCCGTCCTCACCATCCGGGTTCCGAAGGCCGAGAGGGCCGGGGCGCGGCGCATCGAGATCGCGGACTGACCGTCGGCCAGGGCAGTAATTCCGAGAAGGCGGTGGCGATCATGCGAGCTGAACCCGGCGATCGACTCGTCGTCGAGAGTCCTGTCACCGGAGCCGCCGGACGCGAGGGCGAGATCGTCGGAGTCCGCCACACGGACGGCACGCCCCCCTATGAGGTGCGCTGGTCGGACACGCACGAGGTGACCCTCGTCGTTCCCGGCCCCGACGCCCACGTCCGCGGCTCCGGGCACCGGCAGGGGCACACGACCGGGTCCGGCCGGCCGCGTACGGGCGGCCGGGCGCCGGGGCCGCCGAGCGCCGAACCGCGCGCGACCGGGTCCGGCAGGCCGCCCCATCCCGGTGACATCGGCCGCCGCGTGTCGGCGGAGCGCAGACGCCTGGGGCTGACCCGGGAGGAGACGGCCCGCCGCGCCGGAATGGCGCCGGAGTACCTGGCGTACCTCGAAGAACAGGCGGCCGACCCCACGGCGACCTGTCTCGCTCGCCTGGCCGGTGTGCTGGGCACGACCCCCGTCGCGTTGCGCGGCGGCAGCATCGATCTGCCGCCCGGCCAGGGGCCGGCGCTCGCGCACCCCCGGATACGGGAACTCGGCCCCGACGAGTGCCGCCGCCTGCTGTCCGCCTCCGGCGTGGGCCGGGTGGCGGTCTCGACACCGCAGGGTCCCGCGGTGGTTCCGGTCAACTACGAGGTCGTCGACGAGGCGATCGCGTACCGGACCGCGCCGGACTCGGCACCGGCGGCGGCCGTGGGATCGGAGGTCGCCTTCGAGGTCGACCACCTGGACGAGGCCCTGGGCCAGGGCTGGAGCGTGCTGGTCGTCGGACCTGCACGGGTGGTCACCGACCCCGACGCCGTACGGAGACTGGCCGAGGGCGCCCACGCCTCGCCGTGGGCCGGGGGCGAACGCGAGATGTGGGTCTCGATCCGCCCCACGCGCATCACCGGACGCCGCATCACGGAGGACATGCCGTAGGGGAGGGCGCCGCGCTGCGGAACGGTGTCGAGACCGGCGGCGCGCTCCCCATGTGGTCTCAGACGTATCGACATGACCTCGTCCCCGGGGCGGCGTATGTCCGGCCTGCCTGCCGAGGCATCCGGGTGTTGTCGGACGCGGGCGGCCGGCCGCTCCCGGGCAGGTCCCCGCCGCCGTGCCGGTACGGCCGTACGTTACGGAGGAGAGGAGGCGGTTCCGATGACCGCGGCCGCGCCCGGCGAACCGGCCGGCACGCCCCACGCCGGGCTCGTGCCGCGGTGGAACGGCGTGCGCGCCGTGGTGTTCGACACCGACGGCGTCATCACCGACTCGGCCCGGGTCCACGCCGCCGCCTGGCAACTCGCCTTCGACGCCGCCCTGCGCGACCGCCCGCCCGCACGACCCCGCCCTGCGCCGACCGTTCGACCCGGTCGAGGACTACCGGCGGCACGTCGACGGCAAGTCCCGTATCGACGGCGCGACGGACTTCCTCGCGGCCCGCCGGGTGGCTCTGCCCCTCGGCGGGCCCGGAGATCCTCCCGGCACCGGCAGCGTGTGGGAGGTGGCCGCGGCCAAGGAGGCGGCCTTCACCGCCCACCTCGCGGAACACGGCGTGGAGGCGTACCCGGGCACCGTGCACCTGCTGGACCGGCTGCGCCGCGCCGGCGTGCCGTGCGCGGCCGTCTCCGCCTCCCGGCACGCCCGGGACCTGCTGCTCCGCGCCGGCGTACGGGACTGCTTCGCCTGTGTGGTGGACGGCGCCGACAGCGCCCGGCTCGGCCTGAAGGGCAAGCCCGCGCCGGACCTCTTCCTCGAAGCGGCCCGCCGGCTGCGGACGGAGCCGCACGAGACCGCGGTCGTCGAGGACGCCCTGGCCGGCGTCGAAGCCGGCCGGGCCGGTGGCTTCGCCCCGGTCGTCGGAGTGGACCGCACCGGCACCGAGTCGGGCGCCGCGGACCTGAAGCGCTGCGGCGCGCATCTGGTGGTGCGCGATCCGGCGGAGCTGCTCGGCCCATGAGCGACGAGTGGACGTGGACGTACGAGGGCTACGACCCACGTCAGGAACGGCTACGCGAGGCACTCTGCACCCTGGGCAACGGCTACGTCGCCACACGCGGCGCCGTTCCCGAGTCCGGCGCCGACGAGACCCACTACCCGGGTACGTACGCCGCCGGCGTCTACGACCGTCTCACCTCCACCGTCTCCGGACGCCGGGTCGAGAACGAGGACATGGTCAACCTGCCGAACTGGCTGCCGCTGCGCTTCCGCGCCCGCCCGCACGCCTCCGCCCCCGGCCGCTGGCTGACCACCGGAGACGCCGACCCCGCCGCGTACTGGCAGCGCCTGCGGCTGCGTACCGGGGTGCTGGAGCGCGGCGCGGTCTTCACCGACCCCGAGGGGCGCCGGATCGAGCTGGCCGAGACCCGACTCGTGCACATGGGCATGCCGCACCTGGCAGCCCTGCGCACCACGCTGACCCCGCTCGACTGGTCGGGAACGCTGGAGGTCGAGGCGGCGCTCGACGGCTCCGTCACCAACTCCGGTGTCGCGCGCTACCGCTCGTTCGCCGGCCGCCACCTCGCCCGCGTCCACACCGGCGCCGACGACCCCGACACGGTGTGGCTCTGCTGCCGCACCCGCGTCTCGGGCGTACGCATCGCGCTGGCGGCCCGCACCCGGGTCACCGCGGGCGACCTCACCGGCTCGCGGACCGTGCGCCTCGGCGACTGCGGCGTCGCCCGGCTCCTGGCCGTCCGCGCCACGGCGGGCGAGCCGGTCACCGTCGAGAAGACCGCGGCGCTGTACACCTCGCGGGACCCCGCGATCGCCGGCCCGCTCCCGGCCGCCCGCGAACACGCCTCCCGCAGCCCGGACTTCACCGCCCTGCTGGCCTCCCACTCCGCCGCCTGGGAGCGCCTGTGGCAGCGCACCGCACTCGACGTCCCCGGGAAGGCCGGGACCATCCTGCGGCTGCACCTCTTCCACCTGCTGCAGACCCTCTCCCCGCACACCGCGCACCTCGACGCCGGCGTGCCCGCGCGCGGCCTGCACGGCGAGGCGTACCGCGGACACGTCTTCTGGGACGAGCTGTTCGTGCTGCCCTATCTGAACCTCCACCTGCCGGAGGTCTCCCGCGCCCTGCTCGACTACCGTCACCGACGCCTGCCCGCGGCCCGCCGGGCCGCCGCGGCGGCGGGGTACCGCGGCGCCATGTTCCCCTGGCAGAGCGGCAGCGACGGCCGCGAGGAGACCCAGGAGGTGCATCTCAACCCGCGCTCGGGACGCTGGCTGCCGGATCACAGCCGGCTCCAGCACCACGTGGGCCTGGCCGTCGCCCACAACGTCTGGCAGTACGGCCAGGCCACCGGGGACACAGCGTACCTGCACGGCAGCGGCGCCGAGACGGTGCTGGAGGTCGCGCGCTTCTTCGCCGATCTCGCCGTCTGGGACCCGGCGTACGGCCGCCACCGCATCCGCGGCGTGCTCGGCCCGGACGAGTACCACGACGCCTACCCGGATGCCGGCCGGCCGGGTCTCGACGACAACGCGTACACCAACGTCACGGCCGCCTGGGTGCTGGCGCGCGCCCTCGAACTCCTCGCCCGGCTGCCCGGGGCGCGCCGGCGCGAGCTGGCCGGGCGGATGCGGCTGGGGGAGGAGGAGACGACGCGCTGGGAGGAGGTCTCCCGCACCCTTCACGTACCCTTCCACGGCGACGTGATCAGCCAGTTCGAGGGCTACGGCGAACTGGCCGAGTTCGACTGGGACGGCTACCGCAGCCGCTACGGCGACATCCGCCGCCTCGACCGGATCCTGGAGGCCGAAGGCGACACCGTCAACCGCTACCGGGCCTCGAAGCAGGCCGACGTCCTGATACTCGGCTACCTCTTCTCCCCGGCCGAACTGGCGGGCCTCTTCGCCAGGCTGGGCCACCACTTCGACGACGAGCTGTGGCTCCGTACCGTCGACTACTACCTGGCCCGCACCAGCCACGGCTCGACCCTCTCCAGCCTGGTGCACGGCTGGGTCCTCGCCCGGGCCCGCCGCGGCACGGCCTGGGCCTACTGCCTGGAAGCGCTCACCAGCGACGTGGCCGACATCCAGGGCGGCACCACCGGCGAGGGCATCCACCTGGGCGCCATCGCCGGCACCCTCGACATGGTCCAGCGCGGGCTGACCGGCCTGGCCGCCCGCGAGGACGCGCTGTGGCTCGACCCCGTGCCGATGCCGCAGATGTCCGAGTACGTGCTGCGCGTGCGCTACCGGGGCCACCGGAACATCGAACTGCGCCTGTGGTCCGGCCGGCTCCAGGTCACCGTCCCGCAGTCCACGGAGCCGCCGGTGACCCTGGTCCTACCGGATCGCACCGTCACCGTCGAGCCGGGCGAGTCCCGCCGGTTCCGGCTCCCCGGTGCCTGAACGGCCCTCGCCGTACCGATGTCCCGGTGCGCCGCCGGCATCCGCCTCCTCGCGGGCTCAGGCACCGAGCGGAGTGCGGCCCACGTCGTCCACCCGGAAGGACAGGTGGTCCGAGACGCCGACCACGCCGTCCACCGAGTTGCAGAGGCGCACGATGATCGGGATCAGGCTCCTGCTCTCGATCACCCCCTGCAACGTCACCCGGCCGCCCGCCACGCCGACCGACACCTGGGTGGGCGCCAGGCCCACGGTGTCCTGCAGGACGTCGCGCTCGATCTCCTCGCGGATGGCGTCGTCCCTGCGGAGGAAGACCTGCAGGAGGTCCCGGCGGCTGATGATGCCGAGCAGCCGGTCCGTGTCGTCCACCACCGGCAGGCGCTTGATGTGCTGCACCTCCATGAGCTGAGCGGCTTCTACGACGTTCCAGTCGGGGTGGGCGCAGACGGCGGGCGCGGACATCACCTCCTCGGCACGGGCGCCCTGGGCCCTGGCGCGCTCCCACGACTCGAGAGGCGGCAGGGGGACGCGCCCGCCGATACCGGGCTGGTCACTGGCCTTCCGCAGCAGATCGGCCTCCGACACCACACCGATGGGCCGGCCACCGTCGTCGACCACGGGGAGCGCGGCGATCTCGTTCTCGGTCAGCAGGCGGGCGATCTCTTTGAACGGGGTGTCGTAGCGGGCGCTGACGACATGCCGGGTCATCAGATCGCTGACTTTGCGGTGCTGCATTTTCTCTCCCACGCTCGGACTGTCACTCGTGCGGGACGACGGCAACGGGCGCGATGGCATGGTGCATCAGGGCATGCGTCACCGGGCCGATCAGCGTCGGGAACATCAGGTGCTTGTGCGTGCGGCGTCCCCCGACGAGGAGTCGAGCGCCGGCGGCCTCTTCCAGCAGACCCGGCGCCACCTCGCCGTCCAGCAGGACGCGCTCCACCTCCACATCGGGATGGCGGGCCCGCCACCTGCCGAGGGCGGAGGCGAGGTTCTCCTGGGCGACGGCCTTCAGATCGGCGCCGACCTTCGGGTCCGGCAGCGCCGACGGGTAGGCGTAGACGGAGGAGCGCCGCCACATGTGGACCACGCGCAGCGGGCTGCGCGTCCGGTGGGCGGTGGCGAAGGCGAACTCCAGCACGGGGTCGAACCGGTGGTCGAGATCGACCCCCACCACCACGGGGAGATCGTCGTCCGCGGTGTCCGGGTGCCAGTCCTCGCGTACGAGGACGGTGGGCCCGGTGGCGTGCGCGACCACCGGCAACGCCACGCTTCCGGTCATGAAGCCCGACGCCGCGCCGATGCCCCGCGACCCCAGGACGAGAAGTTCCCCGTCCTGCGCCGCCTCCAGAAGTGCCTTCACCGCCGTTTCCGTCGTCGCGCCACCGCTGATCTCCACTTCCGGGTACCGTTCCGCCGTTTCCCGGCATGCGGTGGCGATCCGGTCCCGGACCCACTCCTCGTGCAGTGAGCCGCCGGGGCTGCCCTGGGGGCTCCGTGCCGGTGACGCCTCGGCGTGGACGATACGCAAGGAGATCCGGCGCGAGGCCGCTTCCGCCGCCGCCCACCGGACGGCCGCCATGCTCGGATCCGACCCGTCCACGCCGACCACCACGTGTGGCGTTGTCATTGCTGCCTCCCCGGGGGAGCCGACCGGGCCGCGTCGTGGCGCGTGCACCCGGTCACGGAAGAGCGTCGCGGCATTCGCCGTGCCGCTGCTTCAGGATGCCGCCGCGCAGGTGCGGTCCACGAGGGCCGTACGGGTTGATCGCAGGGACCTTCGGGCACCGATCTGCCCGCCGGGCGGTGGCCGGACCGACCGGGGACCCGTTCACCGTTACGCATGGTGACCGTGCTCCGGAAGCAAGACGGGAAAACTGCCGCTAACGTGAGGAAAGGGGCAAGGAGTGAGGTGCCGCGGAGGGCCCGTGAGTGAACAGAGCGTGAGCCCGGACAGACGCGGCCCGAGCGGGCCGATCCGCCGGCCGGATCCGCCGCGGTTCACCGAACGGTGGCTTGAGGCCAACGCGGACATCACCGCGGGCCTGCTCTCCGGGCTGGAGGAGCCCGCCGTCCTGGAGATGATCGTCGATCGTGCCCGCCGCATTCTGCGGACGGATCTCGGGGTCCTCGCCCTCGCCGAGGGCGACACCGGACTGCTGCGGGTCGCGCTGGCCTCGGGCAAGGAGGCGGAGACGTACCAGGGCGTGCTCCTGCCCCGCCACGGATCGTTCGCGGGAGCCGCCGCCGAGGCCCGAAAACCCCTCACGAGCACCGACCTCTCCCGTGATCCGAGGATCGCCGCGGGGTCGCCCAGGGCACGGACGCTGGGCCCCGCGGTCGCCGTCCCCATGGTCGCCGAGGAGGGGGTCCGGGGAGTGCTGCTGCTCGCCCGCAGCGACCCGCTCGACGTGTTCACCGAGGTGGAGACCGGCCCGCTGCTCGCCTTCGCGGGGCAGGCCGCGATCGCCATGGAACTCGCCGACCGCCGGCGCGACGCCGAGCAGATCGCCCTGCTGAAGGACCGCGACCGCATCGCGCGGGACCTGCACGACCTCGCGATCCAGCGCTTGTTCGCCACCGGGATCTCGGTGCAGAGCGCGCTGCGCTTCGTCGAGCACGAGGAGGCCCGCGCACGCCTGCTGCGGGCCGTGGACGATCTGGACGAGACCATCCGGATCATCCGCTCGACGATCTTCGGTCTCCGCGCCGGACGGGGCAGAGAGGGCAGCGGCCTGCGGGCCCAGGTCGTCCGGGGCGTGGAAGACGCGGTGCCGGCCCTCGGGTTCACCCCGTCCGTCCGGCTGGAGGGCCTCATCGACACGGACGTGCCCGAGGACGTCGCCGACGCCGTCCAGGCGGTGCTGGGGGAGGCGCTCGCCAACGTCGCCCGGCACGCTCGGGCGAGCGCCGCCGAGGTGGTCCTGAGCGTCACCGACGGTACGGCCACGTTGTCGGTACGGGACGACGGCGTGGGCATGCCGCGCGGAGGCCGGCGCAGCGGCCTCGCGAACCTCGCCGACCGCGCGGAAAAGCTCGGCGGACGGCTCTCGGTCGCGGCTCCGCGGGAGGGCGGCACGTGCGTGACGTGGTCGGCGCCCCTCACCCGTCGATGACCGGCCCGGCACGCGGGCGCCCGGTCCACCTCACCCGTCCCGGGTGCCGTCGCCGTCCGGCTGTACGCCGGCCTCCGTGGCGATCACGGCGGCCTGGATGCGGCGCTCCACACCGAGCTTGCTCAGCAGCCGGGAGATGTTGTTCTTGACCGTCTTCTCCGAGAGATAGAGCCGGTCGCCGATCTCCCGGTTGGTGAGGCCGTCGCCGATCAGGGCGAGGATCTCCCGCTCCCGCGGCGCGAGGTCCGCAAGCGGCCCCTGCTCTCCGGAATCCTCGGGCTCGCCCCGGAGGCTGTCCAGCAGCCGGCCGGTCGTGGCCGGATCCAGCATCGACTGCCCGGCGGCGACCGTGCGCACGGCCGCGACCAGGTCGGAGTTCTTGATCTGCTTGAGTACGTAGCCCGCGGCCCCGGCCAGAATCGCGTCCAGCAGCGCCTCGTCGTCGTCGAAGGAGGTGAGCATCAGGCAGGGGAGGTCGGGCATCCGCGAACGCAGTTCCCGGCACACCGCGATCCCGTCGCCGTCCGGGAGCCTGACGTCGAGGACCGCGACGTCGGGCCGGAGCGCGGGGCCGCGGGCCACGGCCTCCTCGGCCGTCGCCGCCTCTCCCGCGACCCGGATGTCGGGCTCGTCCTCCAGCAGGTCCCGCAGCCCGCGCCGCACCACGTCGTGGTCGTCCAGCAGGAAGACCCGGATCGGCGCCGCGGCGGAGGCGGAGAACCCGCCCGGTCCGGTCACGTCGGCTCCTCGGGCGGTGGCGCGATCGCGTCCCCGGGGTCCTCGTCTCCGCCGTGCCCCGGGGCCGCCGCGTTCTCCCGGCCCCGCCGCGCGCTCTCCCCGGGCGGGCCGTCCGGCAGCTCCAGCCGGAACCCGACGTCCACGACGCCTTCCACCGCCCGTGCCATCCGTGCCGCCAGCGGCACGAGCGAGGTGTTGCGGAACCAGCCCGTGAGGGTCACGACACCCTTGTCGACCTCCGCGTGCACCGTGGCCCCGCCGAGGGGGAACAGGGGGTCGATGACCTGCCGCCGCACGTCCTCGGCGATGTCGTGATCGGGCCGGAGGAAGACCTTCAGCAGGTCGCCGCGGCTGACGATGCCGGTCAGGTGCCCCTCGCCGTCCACGACCGGAAGGCGCTTCAAGCGCCGCAGCGCCATGGCCCGCGCGGCCTCCGCGAGGGTGGCGTCGGCCCGTACGGAGACGGCGGGCGTGGTCATGAGGTCCCGCGCGACCACCCCGCCGGCCTTCACGATGCCCTCCGGCCGCCGGGTCCGGTCCGCTACGGACAGCGCGCTGTCGCGGTACTCCTCCTTGTGCAGCAGATCGGCCTCCGACACCACCCCGGTGACACGGCCGTCGCCCTCCAGGACGGGCAGCGCGCTGACCCGCCACTTCCGCATCGTCGCGGCGATCTCCTTGAAGGAAGCCTCCGGCCCGACCGCGACGACCGTGTGCGTCATGACGTCGCTGACCAGATACGGCGAATGGTTCATGACGATCCTCCCGGGGCCGGAACAGGGCACGGGCCGCGCGCCGGATGAGCAAGGTCGAATTACCACGCCGGCAGGGGGGACCTGCTCGTGCGCGCCGGAGTATCACCCGTACGGCGACGGTGTCGGGCCCGTTCGGCCGGGGCTTGGTGCGTGCACCGTGTGAGCCGCGGAGCGGGGGCGTCGAAGGCCGACGGCGCGGCGGCCGCCCGGCCGGCGGACGGCGGGCGGTCTCAGGCACTTCCGGCGGTGCCCCCGATGCGGGCGTGGCCGCTGGGAGCCCGCCGCGCCGCGCCCTCCGCCTTCTTGTTTCGGGGCCGTCCGCCTTCCTTCCGGATCTGCACCTTCGCCTTGCTCTGCAACCGGGCCGCCCCCTTGCGGAGCGTGGGCAGCAGTTGCGCGAGCGCCTTCCCGGGGCAGGTCGTCTCGTACGCGTCGATGTGGCCGAGGACGGTCGGCACGCTGACGGTGGAGCCCTTCGTGAACCGGCTGCTGCTGTTCGAGGAGATGAGCTGGGAGCGGGCCTCGGGGGCGATCCCGGTGAGCCCGAGTTTCCAGGCGATCAGCATTTCCACGGACTTCCGCAGCGCCTTCGGCACGGGCGCGCCCTCCGTGAACGTACCGATCGCGGCTATCCCGGTCGTGCCCGTGTTGATGCCGATGGTGTGTGCCCCGACCACCGGGCGGTCCACCCCGCCCTTGCGGCCCTCGAAGATCGTGCCGCACCTGTCGACCAGGAAGTTGTATCCGAGGTCGCCCCAGTGCCTGGCGACGGCGTGAGTCCGGTACATATCGCGGACGAGATGAGGGCTGTCCGAGCAGTCGTAGTCGTTGGAGTGGCCGGTGTGGTGGAGGACCACGGCGTGCACGGCGTCCGCGTAGCGCGGTTTCTGGTCGAGGAGCTTCGGATCGGCGCGCCACTGCGCACGGGCGACGATGGGGGGCTGCAGCGCGTCGGCCGGGGTGTGCGGACTGGGCGCGGCCTTCGGCGGGCGCTCGCCCGAACCGGGGCCGTCGCCGAAGGACAGGGTCCCGGTGAGGGCCCCCGCGGTCAGGGCAGCCGCCACTGTGGCTCCGGCGCCGGCGACGGCCCAGCGCAGCGGGCGCCGGTGCCGGTAGGGACCGCACACGCCTCTCATATTTTTCCAGCCTGACGGCTCTGCGCCCGCCCCGCCCGCTGGACTGCTCCGTCCGGGGGCTCCGGCGGCCAGGCCGGCCCTCACCGGCCACGACGCCGCCGGCGGATATTCGGTGTGCTGCCCGCCCCTGAGGACGCAGGATGGTCCGCATGACTCTGGCCACTCCCACCCTGCACACGGCTCGCCTGCACCTGCGCCCCTTCACCGAGGCCGACGCGGACCACCTCTTCGCGCTGCACAGCAGCACCCACGTGATGCGCTACTGGGACTCCCCGCCGTGGACCGAACGCGCCCGCGCCGAACGCTTCCTCGCGAGGTGCCGGGAGATGGCGGACGAAGGCACGGGGGCGCGGGTGGCCGTCGACCGTGCTTCCGACGGGGCCTTCGTGGGCTGGTGCGGTCTGACCTCCTTCGACCCCGACTACCGCAGCGCGTCGTTGGGCTACTGCCTCGACCCCCCGATGTGGGGCCACGGCTACGCCACGGAAGCCGCGCACGCCCTGCTGCGGTGGGCATTCGACACGCTGGACCTGAACCGGGTCCAGGCGGAGGCCGATACGCGCAACGCGGCATCCGGCCGGGTTCTGGAGAAGGTCGGATTCGTCCGCGAAGGGACGCTGCGGGAGGACTGCGTCGTGAACGGCGAGGTCTCCGACTCGTGGGTGTTCGGATTGATCAGACGAGAGTGGGACCCGTCGGGCCCCGCGGCCGCGGCCGGCTGAGGGGTCCGGGCACACTGCGCCCGGCAGACGAACGTCCCGTGGCGGCGTCACCGCCGGTGCCGCCGCCCTCGGGCTACCCGCCCTTCCCGTTGCCGCGGTGGGCATCGCGGCGACGACCGGCGAGCACGCCTGCACGTTGAAGATCACCACCCCCCGGGGTGGACCGGTTGCGGCGCGTGAAGCCGGACATGCCCGCGGCCGAGCAGGGCGAGCCCGTCACCGCGAGCGTCACCGGCCCACCAGGTCGTCGGGGGACCGGGCGCACCGGGCGTCGTGTGGATCAGCGCCCCGGCCGCCGCCGACACCGACGGGTCCGCGACCGTCCTGGCCGTGGAACTCGCGGGCGAACTCGACCTCTACCGGGGGCGGGGACGGGACTGATCGCGCGTCCTCCCCCCTCCCGGCCGACGGCGCCGGCGATGTCAGTGGGCCCTTCTACTATGCGCAGTAGTGGGCCCGCCGGAACGGGGCGGGTCCGGCTTGGGGAGGGGACTGCCATGGCTGCCGGTTCTGGGGTGTCGAGGACGTATCTGGAGCTGTCGCAAGACGGCGGCGGGGCGCACAAGTTCTACGAGGTGCACGTCGACGGCCCCGTGGTGACCGTGCGTTACGGGCGCATCGGGGCCGCCGGGCAGACGCAGCGGACCACCTTCGCCACGGGGGAGAAGGCGAAGGCGGCCGCCGCGAAGAAGGTCGGGGAGAAGGTCCGCAAGGGGTACGCGCCCGCCGTGCCGGGGCAGCGGGCCCCGCGTGCGGTGTCCCGGCGGTCGGTGGCCTCCGCACCGTCCACGGCGCGCGCGGTGGCCCCCGTGCTGTGGCGGTTCCGCACGGGCTCCTCGGCGTTCGGCATCCATGTCGACGACGAGCGCTGCTGGGTGGGCAACCAGGCGGGCGACGTCTACACCCTGGACCACGACGGCGGGGTCCTCGCCAGGTTCGGGCTGCCGGACGGCGTGAAGTGCCTGGTCGCCGACGACTTCTGGATCTACGCGGGGTGCGACGACGGCCGGGTCTACGACCTGTCCTCGAAGCTGCCGTTCGCCGCGTACGACATCGCGGCGGACGTCGACATCTTCTGGCTGGACATCCACGAGGGCGTGCTGAACGTCTCGGACCGCGCCGGCCTGCTCACCGTCATCGACCACGAGGACGAACACCAGTGGGCCCGCCGCAGCCGGGGCCAGCACGCCTGGCTGGTCCGCGCCGACGAACGGGCCGTCTACCACGGGCATCACCGGGGCGTCACCGCCTACGCGCCCGACGGCAGCGGCGAGTTGTGGCACACGCCCACCCGGGGCGGCGTCCTGTTCGGCTGGCAGGAGGACGACGCCGTGTACGCGGGCACCGCGCACCACGTCACGCAACGGCTGTCGAAGGCCACCGGTGCGATCGAGGCCACGTACACCTGCGACAGCGCGGTGTACTCGTGTGCCACCTCGCCCGGAGGACGGTTCGTCTTCGCGGGCGACTCGCAGTCCTCCGTCTACTGCTTCGACCGGGACGGCGCCCGGCTGTGGAAGCTCGGCACGGGCGGCGGCTCGGCGCTGTCGATGCAGTACCGCGACGAACGGCTGTACCTGGTGACCACCGACGGCTCGCTGGTGTGCGTGGACGCGAGTGAGGCGGCCGTCTCCGCGGCGGAGCAGGGCACGGTGCCGGTGGCCCGGGACGTCAAGCTCGACGCGGCCCTGCCGACGTACGCACCGGCCACGGCCGTGGCCGCGGTGGACACCGTGGCCCACGCCCCCGCCGGGGCCGTCGTGGTGGAATGCGTCCGGGACGGTGGCCGGGTGCGCGTGCACGTGGTGTCCGACGGCTACCACCCCTCCTGGAACGTCCAGTTCCCGCGCGCGATACGGGAGCCGGGCGCGCGCTACGTCGTGGACGCTCTGCACGCGGCGGCCGGCGGCTTCTACCGGGTCCGGGGAGAGATCCGGCGGCTGCTTTAACCGGAGCGGCCACCGGCCGGCCGGCACCGGGAAACCCCGCGTGGCCCGCCTGCCCATGAGCCGTTCGGCGGCGGCGACTTGTCGCACCGGTCCGGGCGAATTGGTGCGCGGCGGCCCGGCCGGCCGGAGGCGGCGCCCGTGGCCGGAATACGCCGGCAAAGCCGCTGCCCCGGGCGGACGGGCGTCCGGCGTGAGCGCAAGCGATTACCACCGCGGGGTCGGGCGTGAATTCACCCGGGCTTTGCGCCGGCGGGGCCGGGCGTGCGCGATGCGTGGTACTGCCACGAGACCGGCGTACGGGCCGGTCCCGGTCGGTCGAGGACAAGCGACCACGATTGCGGCCGGTCGGTGTGGGATGATCGGAACTCTTCCCGCAACGGGCGGTGGGCTCGCGGCAATCGTGGATGTGCGTTTGGGGGGAAGGCGCGAATCCCCGGTTCCGGCGGCGTCGCCCCCGGTCCCGGACGTGTCCGGGGCAACGTCCACCACAGGAGGTCCTCGTGGCGCGCCAGGAGCGAGCGATCCGTACCCGCGCTCAGATCCTCACTGCGGCTGCGTCCGTCTTCGAAGAGCGTGGATACGAAGCCGCGACCGTCAGTGAGATATTGGCCCGGGCCGGCGTCACGAAAGGCGCCCTGTACTTTCACTTTTTGTCCAAGCGCGCGCTCGCCGAGGGCGTGCTGGCCGAGCAGTTGAACGACATAGACACGCCGGCCAGTGAGTACCGCACCCAGGAAGTCATCGATACGGGCCTGGCCCTCGCCTATCGCGTACGCCGGGATCCGGTCATCAGCGCCCGCGCCTGGCTGTCCCTGGGACAGGAGATGCAGCGGCTGTTCGGCGGCGGCGTCATTCCCGCGTGGCTGGCGGAAACTCGCCGCCTCCTGGAACAGGCCAAGGAGGAAGGCGAATTGCTTCCCCACATCACGCCGGCCGAAACCGCCTGGGTCGTATCCGCGTCCTGGACCGGAGTGCAGGTCTACTCGGCCACGCTGTCGAACGGCGACGACCTGGAGGAGAAGGTGTCGCTGCTCTTCGCCCACCTGCTGCCGTTCATCGCCGCCCCGCACATCCTCGGGAAGCTCGACTACCGTGCGGAGCGAGCGGGGGAGGTCGTCGCCGAGATGGACCGCCGCTACGCGGAGCTGGCCGCGCGCGAGGCGGCGGGGGACACCGGGGCCGTGCAGCGGCTCCGGCGGCGCGGGGAGTCCGAGGAGCCCGGGGGCAGCCTGGCCGCGGGCGTGTGAGCGCCCGGGGGCGCGGCGGTGCGCCGGGCCGGCGCTCGCGTCCCGGCGGAGGCCTGCGGGCGTGCGAGGCGGCGTCGAGCGGGAGACCACCCGTGCTGCACCGAGGGCACCGAACGTGGCGGGAGGACCTCGAGGAGGCAGCCCGTGCGTGACTTGGACGTGGTGAAGGTCGAGCGGGGCTCGGCGGACGCGACGGAACTCGCCGCGCTCACCGTGGCCCTGCTGTCGAGACTGCGTACCGGGGCCGGGCTCTCCGGCGAGTACGTGCCGCATCCCGCGGCCGGTCGGCGCCGGTGGGAGCGCGCCGCCGCCTATCGCGCTCCGCACAGTTGGCAGTGAGGGGACATCTGATGACGACCGTCCAGGAACCGGTACCGGCGCGCCTGCGTACCGAGACCGGAGTCGCCTGCGAGCGGATGCAGCAGTTTCGCCGGATCCGCGAGCAGGCTCATGCGGGGCCGAGTGAGCGGGCGACCGCGGCGCAGAAGGCGAAGGGGAAGCTCACTGCCCGGGAGCGGATCGACCTGCTGCTGGATGAGGGGTCGTTCAATGAGATGGAGGCGTTGCGGCGGCATCGTGCCTCGGGTTTCGGGCTGGAGGCGAAGAGGCCGTACACGGATGGTGTGATCACGGGTTGGGGGACGGTGCACGGGCGGACGGTGTTCGTCTATGCGCATGATTTCCGGAT
>NZ_JBDPMI010000055.1:0-25012 GCF_039871555.1 Streptomyces sp. B5E4 | reverse complement strand
ATCACCGACGGCATTCCGCACCTCCACAGCCACGCCGACACGACGTGCTCTGCCTGCCACAGAAACCCCGACACTATGCCTGACCAGCGATAACACGGTGATCAAGTACGGAAAGACAACGGCTTCTTAGCCGGATCCCCCGGCCGAGAGGAGAAAACAGCCCATGACCACCCCCACCCCGCCCCCGGCGCCGGACTCCCGGCCCTTCCTCGAACTGCGCATCGGCGGCGTACATCTGGTCGTCCAGCACGTCCCGTACCGGCTGCTGACGTTGATGAGCACGGCCGCCGGCGCCCTCGGCGGAGCCGTATGGGTCACCGGCCGCTGACTCCCACGCCGAGCCACAGGCCGACCTACATCCGGATCGCATCACCGAGGCTGATCGCGTGGTCGACGACTGGGGCTCCGGCTGTCCTACGCACTGCGGACGCCGTCGCCAGCCGCAACGCCCACCTGCGCCGCAGTCGGGACGTCGCGCTGAAGCCCGACGGGCGACTACGTTGCTGAGAAGATCCGTAGTCACAACGAAGCGATCCCAGGAGCCGGTGATGGACGAGAATCCGAGTGAGGCGCAACCGCCGGTGGTCGACCGCGCGACCTTCGAGCAACAGTTGGAAGAGCTGCGGGCAAGGGAGAAGGCCCACACCCGCGAAGGAGACGCGATCGCCGCCGCGCGCCGCAGGCTCCCGATGGTCGAGGTGGCCGCGGACAGCCAGTTGCTGGGGCCAGACGGTCCCGTGACGCTCCTGGATGCGTTCGAAGGCCGACGTCAGATGATCGCCTACTACTTCATGTGGTGGCCCGGCCGGCCGGCCGCCGAGCAGTGCGAAGGCTGTACCTGGGTGATGAGCCACGTAGGCGAGCTGGCCTATCTGCACTCCCGCGACATCACCTTCGCCGTCTTCTGTCAGGGGCGGAACACCGCCTACGGCTTCGGGGACGCGCAGACGTCCTACGAGGAGAGCCTGCGCTACCGGGCTTTCATGGGCTGGACGATGCCGTGGTACTCCGCCCAGCCCTCGCTCGAGTCGCTTCTTGTCGGCCGCGAGCTCGGCTTGTTCCACCTGGTGTGCTACGTGCGCGACGGCGACCGTGTCTTCGAGACGTACTGGACCAAGCGTCGCGGGGCCGAGGCGGTGGACTACAGCTACGCGCTCATGGATCTCACGGTGTTCGGACGTCAGGAGGACTGGGAGGATTCACCGGCAGGCTGGCCGCGCCTCGGGCAGGCCACCCGGACCCTGGGCGGGGCTCCCGACTGGCCGCCGCTGTGGGAGTGGCCGGGTGGACGTCCCACAGCACAGTGGCCGCGCATCGACGCCGACCACTCCGATGACCTGGGCACCACCGGCACCGGCCCGGCGACCGACCCCGATCACTGCCACTGAGCTACTTTCGGCATGGCCATCGATCGGGTGACGCCCGAGGCACGTAACAGGCGAGTCCCTCGGGCGGTTGATCGAGATGTCTGCCCTCCACCCCTACGCCCGCTCCCGTCTGCGCTCATGTCCGATAGTCCGAGTCCGCTCAGTACTTGTTTTCGAACCCTGGATGGCCGCGGGCACTCTGAAGGAGCGCGTGGTGCGAGAAACCGCGTGACCTGATCACTGAGCTGCTCGTCGGGGGAGATGTTCACGTCGGTGGAAGTAGCTGCCGAACAATGCCGGTGGTGCTGTACTCGTGGAAGCAAGCGACTGGGGGCCCAGGAGTTTCGGCGGTCGCACGTCGGCAACGGCTGGTCGGCTGGTGCTGTAGCGGTTGAGAAGCTGTGGCTGAGTCCTGCATGACAAGTCGAGCCTGAGTCGGATCCGCGGTCGAGGAGGCGATTTCCGTGCACACGTCGGACATGCTGGAGGCCGAGGGGGTGTCGCTGGTCAACCGTGGCTTGGCGTTGTGGAACCAGGGTCTGCGTGAGGAGGCTGTGACCACCACTCGGCAGGGCATCGCGGTATGCCGCCAACTGGCCGTGGCGGAACCCGCCAAAATCAACCACCTGGCGCTCGCTTTGAGCAACCTGGGCGGCATGCTCATCGACTGGGGCCGACCGGCCGAGGCCATTCCCGTGCTCGAGCATTCGATCAAGATCACTCGAATCTACAGCGACAAGAGCCACGAGTTCACCGCCGACCTAGCGGGAGCGCTGAAGAACCTCGGCAGCGCCCTGAAGGAGCGCGGGTCTCAACCAGAGGCGATCGCGGCCTTGACCGAGTCGATCGCGACGTATCGGAGCCTGGTGGAGCAGGGAAGGCCGCAGTACGAGGTCCCCTTGGCCCGGGCGTTGAACAGCCTGGGAAACACCCGCGGCCTGGTCGCCGAGGCAAGGGACGACTTTGACGCGGCCATCGCTCTCCTGCGCCGTGAGGATTCCGAGGAGGCGGCGATGCAGCTGGCCGCGACGCTGGCCAGTCAGTGCGGAGTCCTGATGCACCTGAACGACCACGGGCGGGCCATGGCCCGCTCCGAGGAGGCGGTGGCGATCTTCCGACGGCTCGGCGAAGCCAACCCCACGGGGGTTGAGCCGTACTTGGCCAGTGCGCTTCCCACCATGGCGGAGGCATTAATGGCCGTCGGCCGGCTGGACGAGGCGCACACCGCCGCCACCGAGGCGATCGGGATCATCCGCAGATCCTCCGCGGCCAATCCGGACGGGTGGCGACAGCGCTTGATCCGCGCGCTGCGCCTGCTCAATGACCTGCTCCCCGCACTGAACCGGCACGCGGAGGCGGCCGCTGTCGCCGAGGAACTCGCGCGGCTGGTCGAGGAAGACCGCCACGATGTCAAGGCTCTTCACCGGCCCGCCCCCGAGGAGCCGAAGGGGTTCTTCTCACGCTTTAAACGCAGGCGCTGACAAACTGTGTCGGGTCGGCCGACGTGTCACCGGCCGGGCCGCGCTCGGGTGGGTCACGATCCAGTCCTCGTTGGCCATCTTCCGGGCTTCGTCCTCGGTGTCCAGCAGGTCCACCATCATGCAGGTCAGGTGATCGAGACCTCGATCTGGTCGATCATTTCGGCGAAAAGATCGGAGTGAAGTCCGCGCGCGTCGACCAGATCGCCAAGGGCAAGTGACCAGACGCTCAGATGTCGGCCGGCGTTGGCTTCCGCGGCCAGCTCGGGGTGGCGCCCTTCCGCGCGAGTCGCCTGGTCATGAGGGTGATGGCTGCCCAGGTGATCAGGGTCTCGGAGTGCTGGATGAGCCGCTCGTAGTCCCTCGCGTGGCGGCGGGCGTGCATCATCCACGCGAGTGAGCGTTCGACGACCCAACGGCGGGGCAGCACGATGAAGCCGGAGGCGTCCTTGGCGCGGCTGACGGGCTTGATGGTGAGGTTGAGGTGCTGTTTCGCCCAGCCCACGAGCTTCCCGGCGTAAGCCGAGTCGGCCCATACGATCGTGATCTCGGGATGCATCAGCCGCAGGCGGAAGAGGACTTCCTTGGCCGCCGCGGCGTCATGCAGGTCGGCGGGGGTGACCATGACAATGAGGGGAAGGCCGCGTGTATCGACGACCAGGTGACGCTTGCGACCGTTGATCTTCTTGCCCGCGTCATAGCCGCGGGTGGCCCTGGAGACGGTCTCAGCGGCTTTCACGCTCTGGGAGTCGATGACCGTGGCCACCGCCCGGGGGCCTTTGCCCATGTCCCGGCGGATCCGGCCGGCGAGGTGGTCGCGGATCTGGCCGATGATCCCGGCGGCTGCCCAGCGGGCCATGAACCCCCAGACCGTGCGCCAGGGCGGGAAGTCCGCAGGCAGGGCCCGCCATTTGCAGCCGGTGTCGACGACGTATCGGATCGCGTCGACGATCTCCCGCCGGGGATGCTTCTCGGGCCGGCCGCCGCGGCTGGTCTCGCAGGCCGGCTCCGGCAACAGCGGTTCGAGCAGGGCCCATTCCGTGTTCGTGGTGTCGGAGGGATAGCGACGCTGACGCATGACTGCGGCTTCCCTCCGGATCGGATGGGGAGGGGCGCCCGGCCGGAGGCCGGGCGCCCCTCCCGGTGGTGGTCAGGCAGAGACGACGAGATCGAGAGTGGATTCGATGGAGTTGAGCTGGGCGACGATGTGACGTACCCACTTGTCGCCCGGGTGGGCGGCGGCGTGCGGGGCGACGGTGCCGGTGATGAACCGGCGGAACTCGGTGAGCTTCTCGGCCAGCACGGCCCGCTCGTATGCCTCCAGCGCGGCCCGTTCGGCGCCGAGCTGGTAGCCGTCGGCCCGGGTCCAGATCAGTGGTGGCCAGCCGTTCTCGGCGATGATGTCGCGCAGAGCGGCCAGCCTGGACCGGACCTGGCTGGGGGAAAGTCCGCTCGCGCGGGTCAACTGAGGGAAGAGCAGCCCTGCTGGTCTGGCCTCGAACAACACGAACCGCAGAGTGTCCGCGTGCCGTTGGGCGGCCTCGCCCCGGCGCCGTGAGGCGCGGGGCACGGCTACTCGCCCCGCAGCATGCGGGCGAGCTCGCCGTCTATGTCGACCTTGCCCGTGTCGACCGCGGTCTCGATCCAGTCGAGCGTCGCCCGGACCTTCGCGACGTTCTCGTGCACGATCGTGCGTTCGTCCTCGCCGAGCGTGCGGTCGCGCAGGCCGGGAACGGCCCGGCCGACCGCGGCGACGAAAGAGTGGCAGGCGGTGACCAGGTCGAGGAACTCCACCGTCCGGTCGATCTTCTTCACCGCCGGTGCGACGGGGCTGGTGTCCTCGAAGTGGTCCCGGGCTTGCCGGGACCGTTCGACCTGGGCATGGTTGACCTGGAAGCGGGCGGTGTCGTCGCTCATCGCCCTGAACGCGACGTCCGGCCGGCGCAGCAGGTTCGTGGCCGCCGTGGTGGCCACGTGCTCGTCGCGGGTGAACTCCTCCACCACCCGGGCCTTGTCCACCGTGGTCACCTTGGCCGTCACCTCGGGCCGCTTCAGGAAGTCGCTGGTCACCGACGCGGCGACCTGGTCGTCCCGGGCCAGCGTGTGGATCGCGGTGATCTTCTCCTTCGGCGTCACGGGCGTCTCGACCCGGTTGCCGACCCGCCGGCTGGCGTCGTCCGGCGTCCACCGGGCCTTGCCCCCGGGTGGCGTGAGGATCGCGTCGAACCGTTCCTGATCCTTCTCGATGTAGGCCAGGATCCGGTGAACGGTGTAGGAGACGCCCCTCTGGCGGCGGTCGGCCGGCCAGCGCGAGGACGTCCACCTCGCCGACTTCACCGTGCTGAACTTCAGGCCGATGTCCTCGGCCAGCCGCGTGAGTGTCGTGGTCACCGACCACTCCGAGTCCACCCCGTGGTGGCCACCCGGCTCCCTCATCGGCTCGATCTCCAGAGCGCGGTCCCCGATCGTGAACTGCCCGCGCGTCTGCTGTTCCACCACGTCCCGCAGCTCGGACACGATCTGCTCATAACGGGACTGGCTGACGCTTCCGACCTTGTCGATCTCCTCCGGCATGGGTTTCACCACCCATGCGGGCCGCAGCACGGAGCTGGCGTCCGTGACGTGGACACGACCCGCTAGTCGCCGAGAGTCGGACCGGAAATCCACTGATCACAATGATTGACCTTAAATGACCGGGTTCTGAGCGGAGTTGGACTCAGAATGCGTTCGCGATGCGGTCACTGTGCCCGTTCGCCGAACGTTTCCTTCCGGCGCCGCCAGGCCCTCACCACACACCGGCGCGAGCAGTACGCGGCATTCGACCTCCGGTCGACGCCAGCCACCCACCGGGTCCCGCACTCGGGACACTCAACCTCGCCCGCACCGCCCAGCGCGGCTGCCGTGAGCCTGCGCAACCGCCGTTCCGTACGCCACTGCCTGGCACGACACGCCGCGGAACAGAACAAGGCGTCAGGCCGCGAACCCGTCCTCAGCCGGTCGCCACAAGCCCGACAGTTCCTCTCCCCGGCCCGCCCGGTGTCCTTGGACACCACGCCAGCGTAGAACCCAAGGCAACTCAGAACCGGGGATCAGAAACACGCACTCAGCGCTGGGCGCGTTCGGGGTGAGGCTGCCGCGCCTGGAGCGCACGCTCGGCAGCAAGATTCCCAGCCGTACAGACACCTCCCGCTGTGTCTGCGGGTCGACGACAGACCTCGATGTGCTGACGGGACACCCGGGCCAGTGCTCCTCAGCGTTCGCGGTACTGCCGTGCCGCCGCGAGGCCGCGCTCGAACGGGGCCGCCCGCCCCTAGTTCTCACCAATGCCACGTGCTATTCGCCAACCGGACCAATCGTTAGCTGTGGGTTGATTTGTTCGACTATGTACGGCGCGTTGCGCGTGGGCATGAGCGCCCTTGACACTCTGTGCGCCCTCCCGATTCCTGAGGGTGACGGAAATGATGAGCGCACCGCACATCAGCCAGGTGATCCGCGGTCCCCTGTCCCTCGGCCGGGCGGACTGGCGGCGAAGGAGGTCAGGGTGCTGCTTCTCATCTCCCCGGACGGTATCGAGGAGGCTCTCGATTGCGCGAAGGCGGCGGAGCATCTCGACATCGTCGACGTCAAGAAGCCCGATGAGGGCTCTCTCGGCGCGAACTTCCCCTGGGTCATCAGGGAGATCCGCGACGCGGTCCCGGCGGACAAGCCCGTGTCCGCGACGGTGGGGGATGTCCCGTACAAGCCCGGCACGGTGGCCCAGGCTGCGCTCGGAGCGGTCGTCTCGGGGGCCACGTACATCAAGGTCGGCCTCTACGGATGCACGACGCCTGATCAGGGCATCGAGGTCATGCGCGCGGTCGTCCGGGCGGTGAAGGATCACTGCCCGGACGCGCTCGTCGTCGCCTCGGGCTATGCCGACGCCCACCGGATCGGCTGCGTCAATCCGCTCGCCGTGCCCGATATCGCCGCCCGATCCGGCGCCGACGCGGCCATGCTCGACACCGCCGTCAAGGACGGCACGCGGTTGTTCGACCACGTTCCGCCGGACGTCTGTGCGGAGTTCGTCCGGCTGACTCACGCGTCCGGTCGGCTCGCGGCCCTCGCGGGCAGTGTCACGCAGGCCGACCTCGGCCCGCTGACTCGCATCGGTACGGACATCGTGGGCGTGCGGGGAGCGGTCTGTGAGGGCGGTGACCGCAATACCGGAAGGATCCAGCCGCATCTGGTGGCCGCCTTCCGGGCGGAGATGGACCGGCACGCCCGAGAGCACGCCGTCGGCGTCTCCTCCACACACTGACCGCGGTCATGCCGACCTCTGAGGCCGATCGTGTCCCCGGACACCCGGCCGTACGTTTCGCCGTCGTCGATCCGGCCACCGGGGAAGCTTTCGACGAGGCTCCCGATCAGCAGCCGGACGAGTTGGACGCCGTCATCGACCGGGCGCACCGGGCCTGGCACGGTTGGCGGGCCGACCCCGTCGCGCGCACCGCTGCGTTGCGCGTGGCGGCCGACGCGGTGGAGGCGGCCGGCGATGACCTCGCCCGGTTGCTCACCCGGGAACAGGGGAAGCCCCTGGCCGAGTCGTACGCGGAGGTCGCCCGTACGGCGGCCCGCCTACGCTACTTCGCAGACCTCGCCCCCAAAACCCGGCGAATCGTCGACGGCCGGCCGGTGCGCAGCAAGATCCGCTGGCGACCGCTCGGGCCCGTCGCCGCGATCGTGCCGTGGAACTTTCCCCTCCAACTCGCGGCGGCGAAGTTCGCGCCCGCGCTCGCGGCGGGCAACACCATGGTCCTCAAACCGTCCCCGTTCACCCCTTTGGCCACCCGGCTGCTCGGTTCCGTCCTTGCCACCGTCCTGCCCGAGGACGTCCTGGCCGTCGTCACCGGCCGCGAACCCCTCGGTGCCCGTCTCGCGTCCCATCCGGGCATCCGCCACGTCACCTTCACCGGTTCGGTGTCCACCGGGCGGGCCGTCGCCGAAGCGGCGGCGGCCTCGCTCGCCCGGGTCACTCTGGAACTGGGCGGCAATGACGCTGCTGTCCTGCTGGACGACGTCGAGGTGGACCGGATCGCGGACCGGCTGTTCTGGGCGGCGTTTCGCAACTGCGGGCAGGTCTGCATGGCGGTCAAACGCGTCTACGCCCCGGCCCGCCTGCACGCCGAGGTCGTCGAAGCCCTCGCTCAGCGCGCGAAGACCGTCGCCGTCGGGGCCGGCCTCGACCCGGACACCCGGCTGGGCCCTGTCAACAACGCCCCGCAGCTGGCCCGCATTGAGCAGGTCGCACAGCAGGCTCTGGCGGGCGGTGCCCGGGCGGCGGCGGGCGGCCACCGGCTGGACGGGCCGGGTTACTTCTTCGCTCCCACGATCCTCACCGACGTGCCGCCCGGCAGTCCGGTGGTGACCGGGGAACAGTTCGGACCGGTTCTGCCGGTACTGCCGTACCGGAGTCTCGATGAAGCCGTCGACGCGGCCAACGGCACCGGCTTCGGACTGGGCGGCTCCGTGTGGGGCACTGATCTCGACCGGGCCGAGGCGGTCGCCGAGCGGCTCGAATGCGGCACAGCCTGGGTCAACCATCATGCCGAACTGTCCCTCGCCCAGCCCTTCGCAGGTGTCAAGGACAGCGGGGTCGGCGTCGCGGGCGGGCCGTGGGGGCTGTACGGCAACCTCCGGCCGTTCGTCGTCCACCGCCCGCAGGAGGCGTGACGATGAGGTTCCAGGCAGCCGTATTGCGCTCGTACGAGAACCCGTTCACGGTCGAGGAGGTGGTTCTGCGGACAGAGCCCGCCATCGGCGAGATCCTGGTCGAGATCGCGGGCACCGGGATGTGCCGGACCGATCTTGCGGTCCGGCGATCCGCCGGCCGGACCCCTGTGCCGACCATCCTCGGCCATGAGGGCGCCGGGGTCGTGGTGCGGACGGGGGGTGGCCCGGACGCCGCGATCGGCGTCGGTGACCACGTCGTGCTGAGCTTCGACTCCTGCGGACACTGCCGGACCTGCCGCGGCGCGGCCCCGGCCTACTGCGACTCCTTCGCTTCCCTCAACCTCTTCGGGGGGCGCAAGGAGGAACCGCCGCGGCTCACCGACGCGACCGGTCAGGCACTGGCACCCCGGTGGTTCGGGCAGTCCTCGTTCGCCCAGTTCGCCCTCGTTCCGGCTCGCAACGCCGTACGGGTCGACCCCGCACTACCGCTCGAACTGCTCGGGCCCCTCGGCTGCGGTTCCCTCACCGGCGCCGGAGCCGTGCTGAACACCTTCGGCGCAGGTCCCGGCGACACCCTCGTGGTCTTCGGCGCGGGAGCGGTGGGCCTGACCGCGGTGATGGCGGCCACCGCCGCAGGTGTACTGACCGTGGCCGTCGACCTGCATCCCGAGCGGCTCGCTTCGGCCGAGCGGTTCGGCGCGACCCCCCTGCCTGCCGCCTCACCCGACCTGCCCGAACGGATCCGGCGCCTGACCGACGGCGGCGCCCAGTACGCGCTGGACACCACGGCCTCACCCCCGCTCATCAACAAGGCGCTCCAGGCCCTGCGTCCCACCGGCAGCCTCGGCCTGGTGGCACGCCTCCACCACCCACTGGCGCTCGAACCGGGCACGCTCGACCGTGGCCGCAGCATTCGCCACATCTGCGAGGGGGACGCTGTACCCGGAGTACTGATACCCAGGCTGATCGGACTGTGGCAGGCCGGACGCTTCCCCTTCGACCAACTGATCCGCACCTACCCGTTGGCCGGCATCAATGAGGCCGAACGCGACTGCGACGCGGGCCGTGTGGTCAAACCCGTCCTGCTCCCGGAGAGAACAAACCGATGAGCGAGGCACGCGGTACCGAGCACTCACCCCATCCGACAAGTGAGCATCTCACATCCCCCACTTCCGGCGACGGAGGAAGCATGGCAGGCACGACGCCCCAGCACACAGACGTGGAAGGCGTGGAGGGAGGTGTGGGCCTGACCGCCCTCCTGGTCGCCGCGGCACGGGCCATCGAGACCCACCGACACGACAGCCTGGCGCAGGACGCCTACGCGGAACACTTCGTGCGCGCGGCTCCCGCCTGCGTGAGCTGGCCGGTGCGCACCGAGCAGGTTCCGGACGGGGACAACAACCCGCTTTGGGGGCGGTTCGCCCGCTACTTCGGCCTGCGGACGAGGGCGCTTGACGACTTCCTCCTCCGGTCGGTCGGTGCGACCGCCCGCCAAGTGGTCCTGCTGGGAGCAGGGTTGGACACCCGTGCCTTCCGGCTGGATCTTCCGTCCGACTGCGTCATCTTCGAGATCGACAGGGCGGGCGTGCTGGCCTTCAAGCAACGGGTGCTCACGGACCTGTCGGCTGCCCCGAAGGTGAAGCGCGTCCCCGTACCGGTCGACTTGCGCGAGGACTGGGTCAGCGCGCTGACGACCGTCGGCTTCGACCCGGCCGCACCGAGCGTCTGGCTGGCCGAGGGGCTCCTCTTCTACCTGCCGGGCCCCGCCGAGACGTTCCTCATCGACACGGTGGACAGGCTGACCACCGGAGGCAGCGCTCTGGCCTTCGAAGCCAAGCTGGAAAAGGACCTGCAGGCGTACCGCGACAGCCCGATCTACACGGCGACGCGAGAACAGATCGGCATCGACCTGCTCCACCTCTTCGACAAGGGGCCGCGACCCGACTCCACGGGCGACCTGACGGCCAAGGGCTGGTCCACCTCGATGCGCACGCCCTTCGACTTCACCCGCCGGCACGGACGCGGCCCTCTCCCCGAGCCCAACGATGCCCTGGAGGGAAACCGGTGGGTGTTCGCACGCAAGCCCTCGCCATGACGCCCGCAACGCTCACGACGACGTCCGCACGGGGACAGAGGGCGGAGCCCCGGCCGCGGCCCCGCTCGGTGGGACGCGTCCCGATGGAAGCCGGCGATTCGGCTACGTCGTAGCGGTGCCGCCCACGGCCGGGAAAGCCGCTGACGGACCGTGTCAGACGGCCCGGGCAGTGACCAGTTGGTCACCCGGGATCCCGGCCATGTCCGGCGCGTAGTAGTCCTTGATGCCGGCGGCCCAAGTGGCCACGGTGATGCGGTCCTCGGCGTCCGGACCGAAGGCGTCGAAGAGGGCGTGGATGTTCGCCTCCTCGAAGCCGATCGCCCTCATCAGCGATACGAAGAGGGGGCGCTCGATCAGGCCGTCCCCGTCCGGGTCGCCGAGCGCGGAGAGTGCCTCGGCGAACTCGGCGATCGTGGGACCGAAACGCTCGGGGTCGAGCACGAACGGACGGAACTCGTCCACGGTGATCACACCGTCGCCATTGGCGTCCAGTTCAGTGGCCAGCGTCGTCCAGTAGTGGCGGAACGCGGCCCGGATGGCGGCCTTGGCGCGGTCGTCCGAAGCGGCCGCCGCCCTCAGAACACGGCCAGTCATCAGGTCGAAGTCGTCGGAGTCGAGGACTCCGTTGCCGTTGGCGTCGAAGAGGGAGAAGACCAGCTCGATCCGCTTGGCGGCCTCATCTCGCATTTCCATCACCTGTCTTCTGCGACCCGACGATTCCGGGCCTGGGCCAATGACGGCCTCTACTCAACCGCGCTGGGACACACGAAAATCTCCTGCCGACTGCACTGATGCAACCAAACGACCACGATGCCAGCGGCCTCGACTGCCTTCCCAACCCAGCGCGTGTAGCGGCCATGACCCATAGAACCGCCATAACGAGGCCGCAGGCTCTCGATCTTCGCTTCTGGTGATAGAAGGACTGCTGAATGTACGTATGTGAAAAGTCGGATGCCTCGCCTGTGACAACCAGACTGCTTCGACCGATACCATTCGGCAGCCCATGCAGCGTCCGCGGAAGTGCTACGTGCCTACGCTGCGAAGAAGCGCGCCGAGCTGGCTGCTCGGCGCGGCGACGCCGCCCGGCAGATGCAGGCCGTCACTGACGAGAGGGCCGTCCACGCCTTGGACCGTGCGCTGACCGCCCCGCCCGTCGCCCCCGAGGCCGGTGCCCCGATTCCCGGCCCTCAGCCCGACCTGCGCGAGTGCGCAGACCACGTCGACGACGTCCGCGTCATCCAATACGTCACCGCGCTGCGCGCCGTCATCGCGGTGGGGTGCGTCGAAGCCTGACGGCCGACTCCCCTGCGGTGCCCCCGGAACGCCCGGCGGCGAGGCCCCAGGACGCGGGTCCTGGGGCCTCGTTCAGGGGCGGACTACCCCGGTCGGGTCGCGGGGCGTCCGGTGTCGGCAGCGGGGCCGGTCAGCGGTTGAGGACCGATTCGGTCTTGGCGGCTACGTGCTGGGCCTGGAGGTCGCGTCCCTTGTCGTTCGGGTGTGCGTACCACGGAAGCCACTGGCCGTCGCTGCCGATCTGGGAGTTCTCCAGCAGGCCGCCGATGCCCCGGTCGGCGCCGTCGCAGGCCGTGTTGGTGCCGGTCTGGTCGTAGAGGTCCACGAAATCGGCGCCACCTTCGGCGTCGGCGACGGCTTTCTTCATGACCTCTTCCAGCCGCTTCTGGATCTGGTCCAGGACCGGCATGGCGTCCTTGGGGATGTCGGCGAGTGGCAGTTCCGTCTGGCCGGGTGCCGGGGTCAGGCACTTGTCGGTGTCCTCGGGTACGAGCCTGGGATAGCCGACCAGGACGCGCTTGGCGTCGGGGGAGAAGTACGCCATGCGGTCGAGCATTTCCTCCAACTCCCACCCGACCTGCTCGAACCGGTCATCCAGCCACAGCTTGCCGTCCCCGGATCCGAAGAACTCGGCGCACCTGCCGGCCGGTTCGTCTCCGTCCACGGGCGCTCCGGGCAGCAGGTTGTGCTCCTCGGCACGGAGCTTGTCGGAGCACTGCTTGAGGATGTGGGTGAAGCCGAGCGTGTTGCCGCCCATGCTGCCCACGACCAGTTGGGTGTCGGCCTTGAGCGCCTCCTGCTGCGGCGGGACCTTCAGGCCGCTGCCGGGCAGCGTCTCCTGCTCCTCCCAGAAGTGCCGGATGAGTGCGCCTCCGCACGAGACGTCCGACTGGACGTCGAGCGTGATGCTCTTGTCCGCGAGACGCCGGGCGGCGGTAGCGGGGTAGTTCTCCTTCGCCTGGAAGCAGAAGAGCCTGTCGCCCTCCTGGTAGGGGGCGATGCCGAAGTCGGCGGTGTACGAGTCGCCGAAGAAGACAGTCGGCACCGGGTCGGCGGGCGCCGCGTCGGCGGTTCCCGCCGGGACGGCAAGCGCCAGGCAGCCCAGCGAGACGGCCGCGGCGGCCAGCCGCCGTGCGCCCGGAGTTGTCGTCGTGTTGCGCATGGTCGAAGGCATGGCTGTGCCCTTTCGCTGAGCCCACAAGGAGAGAGAAGGAAGTGGAATTCTGCGCTCCGCATTTACTCACGGACGGAAGATGATGGCGCACTGACGCCCAAGCGCAACCGGGTGATCTCGGGCAACCCCGTCACGCACGTCTATTGCTCCTGGTCGGAGCCGGTGCACAACCGAGGGGCCCAGAGGTGATCACTACCCGAAAGGAGGCAGAGCCGTCCCGTCCGCCAAGCGGGGCCGGCAGCGGGCCATGCGGCGAGAGGGTCGGCGGCTTCTCCAGCCAGCAGGCAGCGCCGTACGGACGGACGTCTGCCGAAGGCGAGTTCCACGGCCGACGCGGCTGCTTCCGCGTACTCGGCCGGAAGGTGGAGGACATCGAGCGGCGCTGGGTGGCGCGTACGGGCCGCCCCTGGCCGGGTGCTGAGTGAGTGGGAGCTCCGCCGCGGTGCCGGGCATGGCAGCACTCCGCCGTCGTGGGTATGAGCAGGGGTGTACTTCCACCCCCTACCGAGGCGAAAGCCGAGGTCGCCTTCCAGCCCAGCGCGGGTCACTCCTGGCCGTCGGGGATGCGTGGTGTCTCCGGCGAGGCGGTGTCCAGGGGGACCGACCAGGGGCCGACGAGTCCGAGTTGCACCGCCTGCCGCGGCAGCAGTGCGTCCATGGCCCAGTCGACAGCGACCCGGGTGCGCCCGGAGGGCATGGCCAGCAGGTGGTAGCCGCGGGTGAGGGCGGCGGCGAGTGGGCCCGCGATCTGCACGCCGAAGGGGTCGGCGGCCGCCTTGACGCCACCGAGGTCGACGGCGAAGCCGCGCGGATGGTGCCCGTACGGCTGCTGCTGCCCGCCGGTGAGGGAGGCGGCGACGTTGCGGCCGGCGAGTCGGCCCTGGGGCACCGCGTGCTGCGCGGTCATCGTCGTGTACTCACCGGGCCTGTTCGGGTCCGGCACGGCGGCGGCGTCGCCGCAGGCGTACACCTCGGGGTGCCCGGGCACGTTCAGGAACTCGTCGACGATCAGCCGGCCCTTCTCCAGCGGCAGGCCCACGGACTCCACCAGCGGGTCCGGCCGCACGCCCACGCACCAGATCAGCGAGCGGGTGCCGACGAACTCGCCGTCGTCCAGCAGCACACCGTCGCGCGTCGCCTCCTTCACCGACCTCCCGGTGCGCACGTCGACGCCACGCCGGCGCAGCACGTCGGTGGCCGAGCGGGACATCCGTTCGTCCATCTCCGGCATGATGCGCGGGGCGATGTCGAGCAGCATCCAGCGCGGGCGCGGACCGCCGCGCTGGTCGTCGTAGCGGCGGGTCAGCGCCTTGGTGAACAGCGCGCCGTGCGCCGCCACCTCGGTGCCCGTGTAGCCGGCGCCGACGACGACGAAGGTGCGGCGCGCTGCGCGCTCCTCCTCGTCCTTGGTGCTTGCGGCCAGCTCGATCTGCCGGGTGACGTGATCGCGCAGGTACAGTGCTTCGGGGATGCCGCGGAAGCCGTGCGCGTGCTCGGCGACGCCCGGGACGGGCAGCAGCTTGCTGACGCTGCCGACGGTGACTACCAGCCGGTCGAACGAGGTCTCGCCGCGGTCACCCTCGGGACCGGTCCACAGCACCCGTCCGACGTCGAGGTCGACGGTGTCCACCTCGCCGAGCACCAGCTGCACGCGCGGCCGGAGCCCGGCCAGCGGGACGCAGATGTGGCGCGCTTCGAGTACGCCCGTGGCGACGTACGGCAGCATGGGAACGTACAGGAAATAGTCGTTCGGGTTGATGAGCACGATCTCGGCGGCGTCCGGCGCTCGCCGGGCCAGCGTGCGAGCAGCCTGGTAGCCGGCGAAACCGGCCCCCACGACCACGATCCGTTCGCGCGGCACGCGATCCGTCACCTCCGCAGAAGACGACGAGTCCTACGCCCCGGGTCTCCCTGCAGCATGCGATAAAACATCCAGGGACGCCACCCGGGGCCCCTGCGCGGATCCCGGTCCGCTCGCGGCTCCCTCTACCGACCTGCGTGCCCGCCAGACAGGCATGAGCCCCGTCCCTACCTCCGACGCATCCCGAGTTCGTTCAGCGCGTCGGCGCACTCCGGCGTCAGGCTCGCCGGATGCCTGGTCGACCACGATCTCGATGTGCTTCCGACCGACCCGCTCCAGCATCCCTTCACGCGACGCAGCCGATGCACCTCGCGGCGTATGAGGCGCGGGTGCGGCGAGTGCCCTGTTTCGTCTGCGCCCGTGGTACCGCCGCCGCGGCTTCGTCTCAGGTGACCCGGCCTAGCGTCGGGAGCACGAGCTGATCCACGACAATGCTGACGGTCGCCTCCGAGACGCCGTAGCCGGGCATGTCCCAGACGCAGATCTGGAGCGGTCGGCCAGCGCCCGGGCGACGGGCCGCCACAGGTACGACGAGAACGGTGTGCCGTGCAGCAGCACCAGCGATCCCGCGTCTGCGGCGCCGAGCCGGTCCCACCGGACGACGCCGGAAGTGCTCTCGAAGGTACGGGACAGGCGCCCATCCGCCGTGCAGTCCACTACCGCGCGCCATGCCGGCGCGGAGACATCCGGGTCGATGCACAGCTTGTCCTCGCCGCCGAGGACGTGCTGCGGCTACGCCGCGGCGGGCGTGGACGGGCCGCCGGTGTTCAGCAGACGACGCAGCGCGGTGGGTGAGTGGCCGAGGTGGGCGCGTAGCGTCCGGGTGAGGTGGGCGTGGTCGGCGAAGCCGAGATCGGCGGCGAGGCCGGACAGGTCGGACTCGCCCGCCTCGATGCGGTCGAGTGCGTGATGGATACGTACTTGAAGACGGAACTGGCTGAGTGTCCGTCCGTGGTGGCGGTGGAAGATCCGGCTGAGGTGGTGCGGTGAGACGCCGACCGCGCGGGCCAGGTCGGCCGGGGAGAGCGCGGCCGGGTCGGCGGCCAGCAGATCGCGGGCGTCGCGCACGATGCGCCGCTGGGCCCGCAGCGTGGCCGGGCGCTGCGCCCCGGCGGGCCGCGGGGCGGGCTGCCGCAGGACGGCGGTGGCCAGCCGGGTCGCCTGCTCGAACAGGCTGAAGGGGTCTGTGCCGCGCCGGGTGTGACGCAGCAGGAGGCGGTGGCGCAGTTGCGTGCGGCCGTCGACGACGACGGGCCGGTCGGGCAGCCGTGCGCCCCCCGAGGTGAGGTCGTCGAGCAGGGGCGGGTCGAGGGTCAGGACGGTGCATATGTCGTGGGCGCCGGCGCGGTGGGCGATGGTCTGCTCATCGCCGGGGGTGGCGGCGAAGGCGCTGACGGGATCGAGGGTTGCCTGCCAGCCGCGCAGCCGCATGGCGTACGTGCCCTGTCGGATGAGGATCAGTGCGTGACGGGCGTGGGCTCGTACGGGCCACCAGCGGTCGGTGCCGGAGTGCATGCGCTGCTCTTCGAGGGTGAAGCCGTCTCCCCGGGCGAGAGGCATCGTGTGCCGCATCGCCACATCGTAGGCCGGAGTGCGGAACGAGCACGGATGTTCAAGCGGGCGCCACGCGGCCGGGTCGAGAGTGTTGCCCGGGGAGGACCCCCACCCGCCACCGTACGAGAGGACACCGACGATGATCCTGCGAGACTGGGGCGCCACCGCCACCCCCGTGGGCGCCGGGGAGTACGCCAGGCACTTCACGGCCGCGGTGCTTCCGCGGCTGCGTGCGCTGCCGGGCTTCCACACGGCCTTTCTGCTGACCCGGACCGACGCGCGGCTCGTACGCATTCGCGTGCTGACCGTGTGGGAGTCTTTCGACGCCGTCCGCGCCTTCACCGGCCCCGACACCGCTGTCGCCGCGGTAGAGCCCGGGGCCCGGTCGGTCGTCCTCGACTACGACCGCACGGTTGACCACTTTGAGATCGCCGACCTGCCCCCGGCGGCCCCGGACGACCTCCGGTGACCGGCGCGCAGCCGGGGGAGCATGGCCGGTGCGCCCGTCGTCGCACAGCGCGCCGTATCCGGGCAACCCGTCTCCAAAGAGGGCGAGTTCGCGGCGCGCGCTGACGTTACGCCGCCTCTTCTTGGGCGAGGGGGGCGCCGGGGCGGCCCGGACGAGCAGGGGCGGCAGGCCGGTCAGGTCCGCGGTCGGCGGGCTGACGGCCGGGTGGTCGCCCAGGTAGCGGGTCGCCACGCACCGGGCGAGGTCCTGCTCCGGGTTCGAGGGTTCGGTGTCGTCGGCCTCCGCGGGAGCGACGCCGGCCGCGAGGGGGCAGAGATTCGAAGCGGATAACGACCTCCCTACCTGTGTCGTCTCCCGCACCCTGCCGTCCGGCGAGGTCGCCTGGAACGCCACCCTCCTTGCCGGTGACACGGCCAAGGAAGTCGACCGCCTCAAGGAGCAGCTCGGCGCGAACATCCTGATGTGCGCACCGGCGAAGTCGACCGGACCCTGCTGGAGCACAAACTCGTCGACGAGTACCACCGGTGGATGTGGCCGGTCGTCGCCGAAAGCGGCGACCGCATCCTGGACGGCATCGGCATCATGCGCCTGAGGCTCGCGAAGACGACCACGCTTGCCTCCGGCGTCGTCCTCTCCTACGCGGCGACGTACCCCGGGCCTCTCGCGGTCCGTCCCGGCGCGATCCGGGACGGACCGCGGCCTGCCGCCTCCCCGGTGCCCCTCGCTCGCCTACCGGGCCGCCCGCAAAAGGGACTTCGAGAACGATCGCACCGTGTGGGTGGGCACGATGTGCCCACCCACACGGTGGGTATCACGTGGCGGCGAGGGCTTCCGTGGGGGGCAGGCGGGCGGCGCGGAGGGCGGGGTAGAAGCCCGCGAGCGTGCCGATGGCGAGGGTGGCGCCGACACCGCCGGCCATCGCCCACAGGGGTACGACGGCGGGCCAGCCCTGGTATGAGGCGTAGCCGGCGGTGACGCCGATGCCCAGGAGCACGCCGCCGATCCCGCCGAGGGCGGACAGCAGCAGCGACTCACACAGGAACTGGGTGCGTATCTGGCCGCGGGTGGCGCCCAGCGAGCGGCGCAGGCCGATCTCCGCGCGCCGCTCCAGCACCGAGATGACCATGGTGTTGGCCACCCCGACGCCGCCGACCAGCAGTGCCACCGCGCCGAGTCCGAGCAGCAGTCCGTTGAGCGCGTCGTCGGTGGCCTGCTTCGCCACCAGTGCGTCGGAGGGGCGGGAGACCTTGACGGAGGTCGGCTCCTGCGGGTTCGCCGTGGCGCCGAGCACGGCCTGGACGTCCTCGACCGCCGTTTCCTCGGTGCGGGTGTAGATGGTGGTCGCGTAGCCGTTGAAGCCGACCTCCTGCTCCGCGGCCGGCCAGCCGATGAGGGCGGCGGCGTCGAGTTCCGGGGCCAGTTCCGTGGGGGCGAGCAGTCCGACGACGGTGAACCACTGCTCGCCCAGCCAGACCTGCACCTCGGGTCCGGCGGCGTGCACGCCGAGTTGGGCCGCCGCGTCGGGGCCGAGTACGACGGCCGGGTAGCCGGCGTCGGCGGTGTTCAGCCAGCGCCCGCCGGTGACCCGGGCGCCGACGGTCGCGGGCAGGTCGGTACGCGCCGCGTAGACGCCGATGCCGCCGGTCTCCTCGGCCGGTATGTGGTCGTTGCGGTAGACGCGGGCGTCGGTCAGGCCGACGGCGGAGACGGACTGGACGGGGGCGATGTCGCCGATCATCTCGGTGGCCTCGGCAGGCAGGTGGGCCTCGCCGCCGCCGACGGTCTCACCGGGCGCGACGGTGAGCAGGTTGGTGCCCAGTGCGTCGAGCTTGCGGTCCAGTTCCGCCGTCGAGGATGTGGAGATACCGACCGCACCGATCATGGCGGCGATGCCGATGGCGATCCCGAGCGCGGAGAGGAAGACACGCATGGGACGCGAGCGCAGCCCGGAGCCGCCGGTGCGCAGCACGTCGAGCGGGCTGAGCCGGGCGGGCCTGGGGCGTTGCGCGGGTCCGGCCGGAGGTGCGGTGGCGGTCATGGCCGGGCCTCCCCGAGGACGCGGCGGTGGTGGGAGTCGGGGCGTCGGCTGGTGGGACGGCCGGTATGAGGGTGGCGGGCGTGGTGGCGTTCCTCGGCGGTGTCGGTCTCTATCCGGCCGTCCCTGAGACGCACCTCGCGTGGCAGCGCGGCTGCGATCTCCCGGTCGTGGGTGATGACGACGACGGTCGTGCCGGCCCGGTGCAGGTCATACAGCAGCTCCATCACCGCCGCCCCGGAGCGGGAGTCCAGCGCACCGGTGGGTTCGTCGGCGAGCAGCAGCGCCGGTGCGTCGGCCACCGCGCGGGCGATGGCGACGCGCTGCTTCTCGCCGCCGGACAGCTGATGCGGCTCGTGGCCGAGCCGGTGCCCGAGGCCGACGCGGCGCAGCGTCTCCTCGGCCAGTCGGCGCCGGCGGCGCAGCGGCTGTCCGCTGTAGAGCAGCCCGTCGGCGACGGCGTCCAGCGCCCGGACCCCCGGGGCCAGGTGGAACTGCTGGAAGACGAAGCCGATGGTGGTGGCACGCAGTGCCGACAGCTCACGGTCGCTCAGCTCGTCGATGTCGTGGCCGTCGACGCGGACGGCGCCGGTGGTGGGGCGGGCGAGGTGCCCATGATGTTGAGCAGGGTGGACTTGCCGGAGCCGGACGGGCCGACGACGGCCAGCAGTTCGCCGCGGCGCACGGTCAGGTCGGCGCCGGCCAGGGCGTGCACGTCCGCGTAGGTCTTTGACACGCCGCGTAGCTCCAGCACCGGGGCGGCGGGGACGCCGTTCGCGTCACTCACTTCGGGACTCCCACGACCATGCCGGCACTGACGCCCTCGCCGGAGACCTCGACCATGCCACCGGCGAAGATGCCGAGCTCGACGGGCACGTACGAGATGCCCTTGGCGCCGATCGTCTCCAGCGCGTAGCCACCCTCCTGCAGCGCCACCAGGGCGTTGATCGGCACGGCGAGTACGTCCTCGCGGGTCTCGGCGGTGACGGTGACGTCGACGGGCGCAGCCTCGTAGCGGCCCAGCCTCTTCTGCTTGCCGACCGCGAAGGTGACCGGCAGTGTGGCCTCCGCCGCGGTGCCCGACGCCGCGTCGCCTCCGCCGGCGTCGGAGGGCTCGGCGGTGGCCGCGGTGCCCACGTCGGTGACCTCGGCGTCCACGGTGGTGCCGTCGGGCAGTTCGACGGTGCCCTCGGTGCCTTCGTCGACCAGGTCCTCGTACTGCACCTCCAGGTCGACGGTGACGATCCGTTCGGTTCCGGTCCAGGTCAGGACGTCCCCGGACGGCGCGCTGCCGCGCACGGCCTGGACGTCGGCGATCCGCCTGGCCCCGTCGGCGACGACGGCGTCGCCCGGGGCGACGGTGCCGGTCTGCTCGCGCCCGAGTTCCTCCTGCCAGCTCTCGACGGCGCTTGCGGTGCCATCGGTGTACGTGTCGTCGACGGTGAAGCCGGAGTGGCCGAGCGCCGCGAGGTTGGCTTCGAGTATCTGGACGTCCTTGCCCTCGGCTCCCACGTCGAGGGTGCGGTAGAGGGGGGTCGAGCCGTACAGCAGCGGCACCTTGGCCTCGTCGATGCTGTAGACGGCCGCGCCCCGCTTGATGACGTCGCCTGCGTCCGGAAGCCAGGTGACGACGCCGCTGCCGGCCGCAGCAGCCCCGTCGCTCTGCGCGTCTGCGGACGAGTCGGCTCCTGAGTCGGCCGCGAGGCCGGAGGAGTCACCGCCGGGCGTGGGCTGGGCGGGGCTGGCGGACTGGACGGCGGTCGCGACCCCGTAGCCGAGGTTGCCGTCGACGGTCTCGGTGCGGGTGAGCGTGGTGCGTTCCACCTTCGCGGTCTTCGGCGGGGCGGACGGCGCGGTCGTGTCCGGATCGCCGCCGTCACCGCCGAAGGCGCCGGTGGCGGCAATGCCGACCACGCACGCCACCGTGACGACGGCGACGCCCGCCACGGCCGTACGCCCTGAACGTCCCCGGCCGTGCTTCGGCGGCGGATTCCCGGAAGCGGCGGTGCCGGCGCCGGCGTCATCCTGGAAGCTGCCGTCCTCGCTTCCGCCGGGCTGCCTGCCGGTGTCGTCCCGGGGGGTCACCGGTCGCCTCCGGAGCCCACGACGAGCATGTCGCGGCAGGTGTCCAGCGCGCTCTGGTAGTCGGCGTCCTCCGTCGGCATGGCCTGGGGGTCGATGCCCTCGGGGCCCGGGTCCTCCATCGCCACACCGTTGTCGCGCATGCAGTCGGTGAACTCCTGCAGCGCCTCCGGGTTCTCCTTGCTCTCCCCGGCGTCCTGCAACGATTGCGGGGCCACGTCACGGCAGGCGTCGAGACCCTCGCTCAGGGCCTTCCGGTCGGCGCCGCCGCCGACGATCTCCGTGAGGTCCAGCTTCCCGGTCTGCGGGTCGGGGTCCTCCATCTCGATGCCGTTGGCGCGCATGCAGTCGACGAACTCCTGCGCCTGGGCCGCGTCGTCTCCGTCCGAGTCGTCCTTGGCGCCGGCGGACTTCCCGTCCTCGACGGTGGCCACCTGAGAGCTGTCGTCCCCGCCGGATCCGCAGCCGGCCAGCAGCCCCGTGGAGGAGACCGCCAGTGCCGCCAGCAAGGCCGCCGTCGCCCGCATGCGTATCCATGTCCTGTTGCGCTTCATCGCCACTCCTCGTCGTCGCTGTTCGCTACGAGCGGCGATGCTGGCAGCCCAGCCTGGCCGTGCTCTGCTCCCTGCCTCGACAGGGCCTGAAAGAAAGCTGGAAGTCACGCACGAGCGCGAAGTACGAGCGGAATACGGGTCCGTCTCAGTCCACCGGGAGGAGCAGGCGGAAGACCGCCCCCGAGCCGGCCGGCCGGTCGGCAAGCTCGATGCGCCCGCCGTGCGACTGCGCCAGTCCGGCGGCGATGGCGAGGCCGAGACCGCTGCCGCCGCGCGGGCGCGCCGTGTCGGCCCGGTAGAGCCGCTCGAAGACGTATGGGGCGTGCCCGGCCGGCACGCCGGCGCCGGTGTCGGCCACCTCCACCACCGCGCCCGCCGTCCCCGCGGCGGGCCCTGTGCCCGCCACCGCCACGACGGCGTCCCCCGCATTCCAGCCGGCGACCGACCGAGAGCCCTCGCCCACCGGATGCTCGCCCGCGGTGGCCCGTCCCACTCGCACCGTGATGACGGCGTCCGGTGGGGTGTGCCGGTCGGCGTTGGCCAGCAGGTTGCCCACCACCTGCCGCAGCCGCAGCGGGTCCCCGGGCACCACCACGGGCTCGGGCAGGCCCGTGTCGTCCAGCCCGGCCAGGCGGATGTGCCTCCCCGGCGACCTGGCGTGCAGATCGCGCAGCAGGTCGGCGCACAGCTCCAGCACGTCGACGGGGCGCCGCTCCAGCCCGCGCTCCTCGTCCAGCCGAGCGAGCAACAGGAGATCTTCCACCAGCACCCCCATCCGCTGAGCCTCGGCCTCGATCCGCCGCATCGCATCCGCCGGGTCTCCGCCACGCCGGTACAGCTCGGCGAAGCCGCGTATCGACGTCAGCGGCGTACGCAACTCATGGGACGCGTCCGCGAGGAACCGGCGCAGCCGCTGCTCGGACTTCATCCGGGCGGCCATCTCCGACTCCACCCGGGTAAGCATCGCGTTCATCGCCCGGCCGAGCCGACCCGACTCGGTGTGCGCGTCCGCGTCGTCCACCCGGCGGGAGAAGTCACCTGCGGCGATGGCGCCGGCGGTCACTGTCATCCGCGTCAGCGGCCGCAGGCCTACCCGGACGACCAGCGCCGCGGCGAGAGCGAGCAGCGCCAGCACGCCCGTGGTGACTGCCAGGTCGATCAGCAGCAGCCGCTCGTACGTGGCCTGCACCGTCGCCAGCGACGTGGCGGTGACCATCAACTCGTCGTCCTCGTCGGACCCCTTGGCCCCCACGGCAACCCGCCAGTCGGCGTCCCCCTCCTCGGCGGGCAGCGTGAACGGCGGGTCGCCGGCGCGCGCGGCCAGGTCGGCGCGCCCCGGCAGCCGCGGCCCCGGCGACTCGGCCTCCTCGGGAAACTGCTCGATGCTGCCGTCCTCGGCGACCGCGTAGATCCGGGTGGTGGCCCCGGCGCGCTGCGACAGGATGTTCTCGACCGGGCCGCCGTCGCCCAGCGGCCCCGCCTTCAACTCCGCGATGCGCTCCCTGTCGAGGGCCGGCGAGTTGCCCGCGTTGGCCAGCTGCTGGTCCACCCGGTCGACGAGGTAAGCCTGCAACAGGAGCAGTGCTGCGCCGTTGACGGCAACGAGGGCCAGCGCGGCCAGCGCCGCCGTCACCAGCGCCAGCCGCGCCCGCAGCGTCCAACGCCAGCCCAGCGCCCGCCACCGGTCACGCCGCGTTTCCGAGGGCTCCGCGTGCGTCAACCCGGGCCCCGCGGCAGGCGCAGCGCGTAGCCGACGCCGCGCACGGTGTGGATGAGCCGCGGCCCGTGCGCGTCGAGCTTCTTACGCAGGTGGTAGACGTACGACTCGATGATCCGGCTGTCGCCGCCGAAGTCGTAGGACCACACCCGGTCGAGTACCTGCGCCTTGCTGACCACTCGCCCGGCGTTCGCCAGCAGGAACCACAACAGCCTGAACTCCGTCGGCGTCAACTCCACCAGACGCCCGCCGCGGCGTACCTCGTACGCACCCTCGTCCAACTCCAGATCCGCATAGCGCAGCACCTCGCTGTCCGCCGGCGCGGCCGACTCCGCCGGGACCGCCCTGGTGCGGCGCAGGATGGCCCTGATGCGCAGCACCACCTCCTCCAGGCTGAACGGCTTGGCCACGTAGTCGTCGCCGCCCGCCGTCAGGCCGGCCACCCGGTCCGCCACGGTGTCCCGCGCGGTCAGGAACAGCACCGGCACCCTGCCCCCGCCGGCACGCAACCGCCGGGCCACCTCGAAACCGTCGATGTCCGGCAGCATCACGTCCAGCACCACGAGCCCCGGAGCCCCCGCCTCAGCCGCCGCCAGCGCCTCGAACCCGCTCGCCGCGGTGAGTACCTCGAACCCGACGAGCCGCAGGGTCTGCGACAGCAGGTCGCGGATGTTCTCCTCGTCATCGACGACAAGGACGGTGGCGGGAGCATCAGGACTGAGGGTCACACCTCCCGGTGTAACGGAGAAACCTCAAAGAACCCTGAGAGCAACCTGAACACCACCACAACACACCGACGCGAACCACCACCTGCGCCGCATCGACGTATGCGCAGCGCCGGGACGGCCGTTGAAGTCACGGAGTTGCTCAACAGCCTCCCATCCGGCGACTGGCTCAGCGCAGTTGCTCGGCCAGTCCGACGATGATGCCCTCCGGGCCGCGGAGGTAGCAGAGCAGATAGCTGTTCTCGAACCGGGCGATCTCGCCGACGAGTTCGGCGCCGTGAGAGCGCAGACGGGCAACGGTGTCCTTGATGTCGTCGACGGCGAACATGACGCGGTGCGTGCCCAGAATGTTGTGCGGCCGGTTGCGCGGCCCGGTGCTGATCACCGCAGGGCTGCGGTACTTCGCCAGCTCGATCCGGCTGTGACCGTCCGGGGTCCGGACCATCGCGATGTCACAGCGGACGCCGTCGAGTCCGGTGCACTGGTCGGCGACGAGGCCCCCGACCTCCGCCCTGCCCTCCAGCTCCATACCGAGTTCCACGAAGAACGCGATGGCGGCATGCATGTCCTCGACGACGATGCCGACATTGTCCATCCGCTGAATCGCCACGCCGGCTTCTCCTTCGTCTCGTGCGGCCGGTGGTGGCCGCTGATGTCCCTGGGACGGAGCCGGTGACACGTTCTCGACATCGCAGACCGCCGAACGCCGCAATGACTTCGCACCGTGACGCTTTCTCGGAACGGAGACCCTGCCCCACCTCACGCATCCCCTCTGAGAAGCCGTTGTCTTTCCGTACTTGATCACCGTGTTATCGCTGGTCAGGCATAGTGTCGGGGTTTCTGTGGCAGGCAGAGCACGTCGTGTCGGCGTGGCTGTGGAGGTGCGGAATGCCGTCGGT
>NZ_JBDPMI010000054.1:0-27135 GCF_039871555.1 Streptomyces sp. B5E4 | reverse complement strand
GTGGTCATAGCGTTGGGGAAACGCCCGGTCTCATTCCGAACCCGGAAGCTAAGCCCGACCGCGCCGATGGTACTGCATGGGGGACCGTGTGGGAGAGTAGGTCACCGCCGAACAATCTTTAGTACTCGACCCCCGGACACCGTCCGGGGGTCGAGTCATTTCCGGCCCCTTTCCCGGGGCCCTTCGCCTACTCGCCGTTCCCGTTCATCTGGCCCGGCACCCGCATCGTCAGGATCGCCATGTCGTCCGACGCCGGCTCCGCCGCGAAGCGTTCCACCGTGCGCAGGACCCGGGCCGCCACCGCGCCCGCCGTGAGGCCCGTGCATGTCGTGAGGACGTCGATCAGGCCCTCGTCGCCGAGCATGCGGGTGCCTTCGCGGCGTTCCGTCACACCGTCCGTGACACACAGGAGGACGTCGCCCGGGGCGAGGACCCATTCTTCGCTGTGGAGTTCCAGGTCGTCCATGACACCCAGCAACGGCTGGGATTCCGTGGCCTGTTCCACCGTGCCGTCGGGGCGCAGGCGGAGCGGGGGCGGGTGGCCGGCGCAGACGGTTTTGAGGACGGCGCTGCCGTCCGGCTGGGGCCAGAGTTCGCCGTAGAGGAGGGTCAGGAAGCGGCCGCGGGCGCCCTCGTCGAGGATGGCGGCGTTGAGGCGTTCCAGTACCGCCGGGCCGCCGAAGCCCTCGCGGGCCAGCAGGCGCAGTGCCGTACGGGCCAGGCCCGTGACGGCGGCGGCTTCCGGGCCCGTACCGCAGACGTCTCCGATGGCGAAGCCGTAGGTGCCGTCCCGGATCTCGAAGAGGTCGTAGAAGTCGCCGCCGACCTCGTTGCCTTCGCCCGCGGGGCGGTAGATGACCTCGACCTCGACGCCGGGGATGTCCGGCAGGCCCGGGGGCAGGAGGCTGCGCTGCAGGGACTGGCTGATGGTCGTGCGCTCGGAGTAGAGGCGCGCGTTGTCGAGGGCGAGGGCCGCTCGGCGGGAGAGGTCCTCGGCGAGTTCGAGGATCTCCTGGCGGAAGTGCTCGTCGGTCGGCTTGCCGAGGACGAGCATGCCGATGACGCGGTTGCGGGCGACGAGCGGCAGCACAACGGTTTCACCACCGACGGTCGCCGCCGTGGCGAGGGAGGTCTCGGCCTCCTCGGCGAGAGTCGAGTTGCCCGCGATGCTGAGGCTGAGGAACGAGCTGCGCATCGCCAGCGTGTGCGCCGCGTCGCCCGGGCCGCGCCACAGCCGGGCGCCGGGGACGAGGACGGCGTCGGGCGGGTCGATGCGGGAGAGGAGGGCGCGCAGGTCGTCGATGCGCTCCTCGTCCTCGTGCAGGACGTAGCTGAGTTCGGGCTCGGCCTGTTCGGGGAGGGTGTAGACGGCGCACCAGGTGGCGAGCGTGGGGACGATCATCTGGGCCATGAGGGCCAGTGTCTGGTCCCGGTCCAGGGTGCCGGCGAGCAGGTCGGAGGCTTCCACGAGGAAGGACAGGGAGCCGCGGCGCAGCCGTTCCAGTTCGCCGAGGCGGGCGGACTCGACGGCGAGCGCGATGCGGTCGGCGGCGAACTGGAGTCGCAGCGCTTCCTCGTTGGTGTAGCGGCCGGGCACCTCGGCGGCGACGCCGAGGGAGCCGGTGAGGCGGCCTTCGACCTTCAGCGGTACGGAGACGACGGAGCGCATGCCGGTGGCCGCCAGCAGGGGTACGGCGCCGGGGTCGGCCATGAGGTCTTCGTGGACGGACGGGAGGCGGGCGGAGCCGTAGCGTCCGGCGCCGGTCTCGACGGCGACGCGGGCGAACCGCTGGCGGGCGGAGGGCAGCCCGGTGGAGGCCCGTACCTCGAGTTCGGTCTCGTCGTCGGTGGCGAGCAGCAGGTACGCGGCGTCGCCGGCGAGCATGTCGCGGGCGCGCTCCACGGTGCGCTGGAGCAGGCCGTCGAGGTCGTCGGGGGAGGGGGTGCCGATGAACGCCTCGAAGGAGTCGCCGCCGGGGAAGGCGCCGGTGCGGCCGTCGCTGCCGGGACTGTCGCCCGCGGGGGCGCGCAGCGGGGTCTGCAGGATGGCGCGTTCGCGGTCGCGGACCATGAGGCAGATCGTGGACGGGTCGCCGGCCGAGTTCCGCAGGCGCATGTGCGAGGCGTAGACGGGGGTGACGCGCCCGTCGTTGCAGCGGATGCCGTACGAGCCCTCCCAGCGGGAGAGTTGGAGCGCCTCGACCAGGCCGGTGCCGGTGCCCGGGGTGTGCGGCCAGGCGGCGAGGTCGCCGAGGGGTTTGCCGATGACCTTCTCCGATTCGTAGCCGAAGAGGTCGCGGGCGTCGTCGTTCCACTCGCTGACGAGGCCGCCGCGGTCGATGCGGACGACGGCGACGCGGATGCGCTCCTCGGTCAGCGGCAGCTCGTCGACGGGCAGCTCGGGGCCGGCGGCGCGGGTGCCGGCGGGCGGCTCGGCGACGGCGAGCTGGAACCAGACGCGCTTGTGCTCGGCGGTGTAGTCGACGCCCCAGCGGCTGGCGAGGGCGGCGCAGAGCATCAGGCCGCGGCCGCCTTCGCGGTCGAGGGGGGTGTGCTGGAGCGTGGGGCTGTGCAGCGGCAACTCGCGCTCGGCGTGCCGGTCCGCGACCTCGACCCGTACCGCGTCAGGCAATCGGATACAAAGGACGTCTACTGCTGTACCGGCATGGATTATGGCATTCGTCACAAGTTCACTGGTCAGTACGACGGCGTCGTCTGTAGCCTCGGGGTAGCCCCAGCCCTGGAGGGTGTCGCGGACGAAGGTCCTGGCCGCGGCGACGGAGCGCCCGACCGGCTCGAAGGTGGCCGCAGCCCGCGCGGTGGTCACCAGCTCTCCTCTCGATGTGCCACTCTCCCGGCTGAAGGGATGGACGGCGGATGCCAGGGTACTTACCTTCACCCTGCGGACAGATGCCGGATCCTTCTCTTAACACTCGGAAAGTGCGCCTTAGCCGCCGAACTGTTATGGCCTGCCAGGGCCGGGGTGAAACACTGGGAAGGCTTCGGAGGGAGCCCGAGGCGAACGTCGACCCTGCGGGAGGGACACAGTGGAGTCTGACGCGAGCGCGCCGGGCGTGAGTCCGCGTACGAAGGGCGGACGCTCCCGGACGCCCTCCGGGACGACAGAGGTCGATACGGCCTCGCTGTATCGCCTGCTGGGTGCTCTGGAGTCCATGCGCGACGGCAACTTCCGCAAGCGCCTGCGGGTCGGCGGCGACGGCGTGATGTCGGAGATCGCCGAGGTCTTCAACGAGGTGGCGGAGCGTAATCTCCACGTCACCGGCGAGCTGTCACGGGTGCGGCGCATGGTCGGCCGGGAGGGCAAGCTCGCCGAGCGGCTGTCCGCGGGGCCCTGCGAGGGGTCGTGGGCGGCGGCGGTCGACGCGTCGAACGCGCTGGTCGACGATCTCGTACGCCCCCTGGCCGACGTCGGCAGGGTGCTCACGGCGGTGGCGGACGGCGATCTGCAGCAGCGCATGGACCTGCGGCCGCAGGGCCAGGACGGCGCCCCGCACCCGCTGCGGGGCGAAGTGCTGAAGATGGGCCGCACGGTCAACGGGCTGGCGGACCAGCTCTCCGTGTTCACGGACGAGGTGACGCGCGTCGCCAGCGAGGTCGGCACCGAGGGCAAACTCGGCGGCCAGGCGAAGGTGCGCGGGATGTCCGGGTCCTGGAAGGACCTCACGGACTCCGTGAACACCATGGCGTACCGGCTGACGGCCCAGGTCCGCGACATCGCCCTGGTGACCACGGCCGTGGCCAAGGGCGACCTGTCGCGCAAGGTCACCGTGCACGTCGACGGCGAGATGCTGGAGCTCAAGAACACCGTCAACACGATGGTCGACCAGCTCTCCGCGTTCTCCTCCGAGGTGACCCGGGTGGCCCGCGAGGTGGGCACCGAGGGCGAGCTGGGCGGGCAGGCGCAGGTCGAGGGCGTCGGCGGCGTGTGGAAGGACCTCACGGACAGCGTGAACCTGATGGCGGGCAACCTGACCGCCCAGGTGCGCGGCATCGCGCAGGTCACCACCGCGGTCGCCAACGGCGACCTGTCGCAGAAGGTGACCGTCAGCGCGCGCGGCGAGGTCGCCCAGCTCGCGGACACGATCAACACGATGACCGAGACGCTGCGCACCTTCGCCGGCGAGGTGACGCGTGTGGCCAGCGAGGTCGGAGCGGAGGGGCGCCTCGGCGGGCAGGCGCAGGTGCCGGGCGCGGCGGGGATCTGGAAGGACCTCACCGACTCGGTGAACACCGCCTTCTCCAACCTCACCCGGCAGGTGCGCGAGTTCGCGCAGGTGACGACGGCGGTGGCCAGCGGCGATCTGTCGCAGAAGGTCACGGTGGACGTCTCCGGCGAGATGCTGGAGCTGAAGAACACCGTCAACACCATGGTCGATCAGTTGTCGTCCTTCGGCGCCGAGGTCACGCGGGTCGCCCGCGAGGTCGGCGTGGAGGGAGAGCTCGGCGGGCAGGCGCAGGTGGCGGGGGCCGCCGGCACGTGGAAGGACCTCGTCGACTCGGTCAACACGGCCTTCCGCAACCTGACCGGTCAGGTCCGCAACATCGCGCAGGTGACGACGGCGGTCGCGAACGGCGATCTGTCGCAGAAGGTCACGGTGGACGTCTCCGGCGAGATGCTCCAGCTCAAGAACACCGTGAACACGATGGTGGACCAGTTGTCCTCCTTCGCCGACCAGGTCACGCGGATGGCGCGGGACGTGGGCACGGAGGGCCGCCTCGGCGGCCAGGCGCGCGTCGAGGGCGTCTCGGGCACGTGGAAGGACCTCACCGACTCCGTCAACTCGATGGCGAGCAATCTGACCGGTCAGGTCCGCAACATCGCCCAGGTGACGACGGCCGTGGCGCGCGGCGATCTGTCGCAGAAGATCGAGGTCGACGCCCGCGGGGAGATCCTGGAGCTGAAGAACACCGTCAACACGATGGTCGATCAGCTCTCGTCGTTCGCCGAGCAGGTCACGCGGGTGGCGCGCGAGGTGGGCACCGAGGGCCGGCTCGGCGGGCAGGCCCGGGTGCAGGGCGTCGCCGGCGTCTGGCGGGACCTGACGGACTCGGTCAACTTCATGGCCGGCAACCTGACCAGCCAGGTCCGCGGCATCGCCCAGGTCGCGACGGCCGTGGCGCGCGGCGATCTGTCCCAGAAGATCGACGTGGACGCGCGGGGCGAGATCCTGGAGCTGAAGAACACCCTGAACACGATGGTCGATCAGCTGTCGTCGTTCGCCGACCAGGTCACCCGGGTCGCCAGCGAGGTCGGCACCGAGGGGAAGCTCGGCGGCCAGGCCGAGGTCCAGGGCGTCTCCGGTACGTGGAAGGACCTCACCCAGTCCGTCAACTCGATGGCGAACAACCTGACGTCGCAGGTGCGCAGCATCGCCGAGGTCACCACCGCGGTGGCGCGCGGCGACCTCTCCAAGAAGATCACGGTCGACGCGCGGGGCGAGATCCTCGAACTCGTGACGACGGTGAACACGATGGTCGACCAACTGTCGTCGTTCGCCGAGCAGGTCACGCGGGTGGCGCGCGAGGTGGGCACGGAGGGCCAGCTCGGCGGCCAGGCGCGGGTGCGCGGGATCTCGGGCATCTGGAAGGACCTCACCGACAACGTCAACCAGATGGCGGTCAACCTGACCAGTCAGGTGCGCAACATCTCCCAGGTCGCCACCGCCGTCGCCAACGGCGACCTGACCCGTACGGTCACAGTCGAGGCCCGCGGCGAGGTCCAGCAGCTCGCGGCCACCGTCAACACCATGGTCAAGACGCTGTCGTCGTTCGCCGCCGAGGTCACCCGCGTCGCCCGCGAGGTCGGCACCGACGGCCGGCTCGGCGGCCAGGCCCGCGTGCCGGGTGTCTCGGGTACGTGGAAGGACCTCACCGAGTCCGTGAACTCGATGGCGTCCAACCTCACCAACCAGGTGCGCAACATCGCCATGGTGACCACCGCCGTGGCCAGCGGCGACCTGTCGAAGAAGATCGACGTGGCCGCGCAGGGCGAGATCCTGGAGCTGAAGACCACGATCAACACGATGGTCGACCAGCTCTCGTCCTTCGGTGACGAGGTGACCCGGGTCTCCCGCGAGGTGGGCACCGAGGGCCGCCTCGGCGGGCAGGCGCGGGTGCGCGGGGTCTCCGGGATCTGGAAGGACCTCACGGAGTCGGTCAACCTGATGGCGAACAACCTCACCAGTCAGGTGCGGCAGATCGCACAGGTGGCCACCGCGGTGACCCGCGGCGATCTGAACCTCAAGATCGACGTGGACGCCTACGGCGAGATGATGGAGCTGCAGGACCACATCAACACGATGATCGTGAAGCTCCGTGAGACGACCATCGCCAACAAGGAACAGGACTGGCTCAAGGGCAACCTCGCCCGCATCTCCGGCCTGCTGCAGGGCCGCCGCGACCTCGCCGACGTGGCGCGGCTCATCATGAGCGAGCTGACGCCGGTGGTCGCCGCGCAGCACGGCGCGTTCTTCCTCGTCCAGCGCTCGGGCGCCGAGGCCGTCGTGGAGATCGGCGCCGCCAGCGGGGACGACGCGTACGAGCTGCGCATGATCGGCTCGTACGGACACTCCGGGAACGAACTGCCGCACATCCTGCGGCCCGGCGAGACGCTGGTGGGCACCGCCGCGCAGGAGCGGCGCCCGATCGTCGTCGAGAACGTCCCCAAGGGGTATCTGAAGATCGCCTCGGGGCTCGGCCAGGCGCCGCCGGCGCATGTCATCGTGCTCCCGCTGATCTTCGAGGGCCGGGTGCTGGGCGTGGTGGAGCTGGCGTCGTTCCAGCCGTTCACCCAGATCCAGAAGGACTTCCTCGGCCAGATCGCCGAGGTCATCGCCACCAGCGTCAACACCATCAGCGTCAACTCCAAGACCGAGGTGCTGCTCAGCCAGTCCCAGGAGCTGGCCGCGCAGTTGCGCGACCGGCAGGGCGAGCTGGAGGTGCGGCAGAAGGCGCTGCAGGAGTCGAACGCGGAGCTGGAGGAGAAGGCCGAGCTGCTGGCCCGGCAGAACCGCGACATCGAGATCAAGAACGTGGAGATCGAAGAGGCCAAGCAGGGCCTGGAGGAGCGGGCCGAGCAGCTCGCGGTCTCGATGCGGTACAAGTCCGAGTTCCTGGCGAACATGTCGCACGAACTGCGCACGCCGCTGAACTCGCTGCTGATCCTGGCGAAGCTGCTCGCCGACAACGGCGACGGGAACCTGACGCCCAAGCAGGTGGAGTTCGCCGAGACGATCCACGGCGCGGGCTCGGACCTGCTGCAGCTGATCAACGACATCCTCGACCTGTCCAAGGTCGAGGCGGGGAAGATGGACGTGAGCCCCACCCGGATCGCGCTGGTGCAGCTCGTCGACTACGTGGAGGCGACGTTCCGGCCGCTGACGGCGGAGAAGGGCCTGGACTTCTCCGTACGGGTCTCGCCGGACCCGCCGGCGACGCTCAGCACCGACCAGCAGCGGCTGCTGCAGGTGCTGCGCAACCTGCTGTCGAACGCGGTGAAGTTCACCGACAGCGGTGCGGTGGAGCTGCTGATCCGCACCGCGCGGGACGACGTCCCGCAGGCCATCAAGGAACAACTGCTGGAGCAGGGCGCGCTGCGCGACCCGGACGCCGAGCTGATCGCGTTCTCGGTGACGGACACGGGCATCGGCATCCCGTCGAACAAGATGGGCGTGATCTTCGAGGCGTTCAAGCAGGCCGACGGCACGACGAGCCGGAAGTACGGCGGCACCGGGCTGGGGCTCTCGATCAGCCGGGAGATCGCCCGGCTGCTGGGCGGCGAGATCCACGTCGACAGCGAGCCGGGCCGCGGCTCGACGTTCACGCTGTACCTGCCGCTGCACCCGACCGAGCTGCCGGCCCCCGGGCTGCCGGGCACGGGCGGCGCCGTCACGAGCGCGCTCGCGGCGGGCCTGGAGCAGGCCGAGGCGGCGACGGCGGCCGCCGTCGCCGAGGTGGAGGCGCCGCCCTCGGGGCGTACGAGGAAGTCCTCTGACGGGCGCTCAGGCGCCGCGGGGCAGCCCGCCGGGCAGACGGGCGAGGCGGGCGCCCGGGACGCCTCAGCGGCGCCTGGGGCCCTTTCGGGCGCCCTCTCCGTGAACGGCGGGCTGGGCAAGGACGTGCCGCAGCGGTCGGCGGCGCCGCGCTTCAAGGGCACGTTCCGCGGTGAGAAGGTGCTCATCGTCGACGACGACATCCGCAACGTCTTCGCGCTGACGAGCGTGCTGGAGCAGCACGGGCTCGCGGTGCTGTACGCCGAGAACGGCCGCGAGGGCATCGAGGTGCTGGAGCAGCACGAGGACGTGGCCGTGGTGCTGATGGACATCATGATGCCGGAGATGGACGGCTACGCCACGACCGAGGCGATCCGCCGGATGCCGCAGTTCGCGGGGCTGCCGATCATCGCGCTGACCGCGAAGGCGATGAAGGGCGACAAGGAGAAGAGCATCGAAGCGGGCGCATCGGACTATGTGACCAAACCTGTGGATACCGATCGATTGCTGGCCGTAATGACCGGATGGATGAGCGGAGAGTAGTCAAATCGCCGTGAATTCCTGCTCTTTGATGACTCAGTGTGTCCAAATGCGTGTGAGAACGCGGGATTCCGGGAACCAAACTGATCGCAGGCGCGTTGTCGCTGTGTATGCAGTGACAACTCGGTGACAGGGTGTGGCGAGTCTCGGGGTGTGGATACGATGACCGGCACGAGGGCGGGCGGCACGGTGGGCACGTCTTTGGCGACGAGGACCGGCACACCGCCGGGGCGAGGAGGGCAGGCCATGGTGCAGAAGGCCAAGATTCTCCTGGTCGATGACCGGCCGGAGAATCTGCTGGCGCTGGAGGCCATCCTTTCCGCGCTGGATCAGCACCTGGTCCGGGCGTCGTCCGGGGAGGAAGCGCTCAAAGCGCTGCTGACCGAGGACTTCGCGGTGATCCTGCTCGACGTGCAGATGCCGGGCATGGACGGGTTCGAGACCGCGGCGCACATCAAGCGCCGCGAGCGCACCCGCGACATCCCGATCATCTTCCTCACGGCCATCAACCACGGCCCGCACCACACGTTCCGGGGCTACGCCGCCGGAGCCGTCGACTACATCTCCAAGCCCTTCGACCCCTGGGTGCTGCGGGCGAAGGTGTCGGTGTTCGTCGAGCTGTACATGAAGAACCTGCAGTTGCGCGAGCAGGCGGGCCTGCTGCGGCTGCAGCTCGAAGGCGCCCAGAAGGGCAACGGCGACGGCGCCGCGCAGACCGGGCTGCTCGCCGAGCTGTCCGCCCGGCTCGCCGCCGCCGAGGAGCAGGCAGAGGCGCTGTCGAAGCAGCTCAGCGGGGCGAACGCGGAGCCCGCCGTGGTCGCCACCGCCGCGCATCTGGAGCGGAAACTCACCGGGCTGCGCAAGGCGATCGACGCCCTGGAGCCCGGCTCCCGCCCCGACGCGGAGTAGCCCGGCCGCCCCGCCGGGCCCGGGTGCGCGCAGGATGCGCACCTGCACGTCCTGCGTGTCCCGTGCGGGCGCTGCCGGTAATCTCGCACCTATGGCCTCACGTACCTCTGGCAGCGGCAACTCCCGGCAGCGGTCCGGAGGTAGCACGGCCAAGAAGCCCGCGGCGAAGAAGGCGCCCGCGAAGAAGGCACCCGCCAAGAAGCCGCCGCCGAAGAAGGCCGCGGGCGCGGCCAAGAAGGCGCCGGCCCAGAAGCCCGCCCCCTCGCCCACCTCCGGTGTGCTGCGGCTGCTGCGCGCGATCTGGCTCGGCCTCGCCCGCACCGTCGGCGCCCTCTTCCGCGGCATAGGGCGCGGCGCCAAGGGGCTCGACCCCGCCCACCGCAAGGACGGCCTCGCGCTGCTGCTGCTCGGCATCGCCCTGATCGTCGCGGCCGGCACCTGGTCGAACCTGAAGGGCCCCGTGGGCGAGCTGGTCGAGATCCTGGTCACCGGCGCCTTCGGCCGCCTCGACCTGCTCGTGCCGATCCTGCTGGCCGCCATCGCCGTACGCCTCATCCGCCACCCCGAGAAGACCGAGGCCAACGGCCGTATCGTCATCGGCCTGTCCGCCCTGGTCATCGGCGTGCTCGGGCTCGTGCACCTGGCCTGCGGCACCCCCGGGCGCGGCGAGGGCACGCAGACCATCAGGGACTCCGGCGGGTTCGTCGGCTGGGCGGTGTCCCGGCCGCTCGTCACCACGCTCGGCGACGTGCTCGCCCTGCCGCTGCTGGTGCTGCTGACCATCTTCGGGCTGCTCGTCGTCACCGCCACGCCGGTCGCGGCGATCCCGGACCGGATCCACTCCGCCGGGGTGCGGCTCGGCCTCGTACACCCGCGGCCCGATCCGGCGGCCGTGGCCAAGGCGGAGGACTTCGACGACGACTGGCGCGACGGCCTGGTGCGTACGGACGAGGACGACGCCGACGAGCCCCCGCCGCCGCCGCGCCGCCGCCGTACCCGCAAGGCTCCCGCCGCACCGGCCGCCCCCGCCGCCGCGCGCCGCGCGAGCGCCGACCGCGACTACGGCGGCATGGACCCCATCGACGCGGCCGCCGCCGCGGCCACCGACCTCGACGGCGCCGTGCTGCACGGCGTCCAGCCCTCGCCGCTGCTCGCCCACCTCACCCACGGCGTCGCCGAGCGCACCGGGGGCGTCCCGGCCGCGCGCGAGGAGTCGGGCGCCGAGGAGGCCGTACGCTCCGAAAGCGTCGAGCTCCCCGGCAGCGCTGCGCGCGTGGGCGGCACCTCCGCCGTCCCCGACCTCACCAAGCAGGCCGCCGAGCCCGCCCCGGCCACCCTGCCGCCCCGTGCCGAACAGCTCCAGCTCTCCGGCGACATCACCTACGCGCTGCCGTCCCTCGACCTCCTGGAGCGCGGCGGCCCCGGCCGTACGCGCAGCGCCGCCAATGACGCCGTCGTCGCCTCCCTCACCCAGGTCTTCACCGAGTTCAAGGTCGACGCCGCCGTCACCGGCTTCACCCGTGGCCCGACCGTCACGCGGTACGAGGTGGAGCTCGGCCCCGCCGTGAAGGTCGAGCGGATCACCGCGCTGACGAAGAACATCGCCTACGCGGTCGCCAGCCCCGACGTGCGCATCATCAGCCCCATCCCGGGCAAGTCCGCCGTCGGCATCGAAATCCCCAACAGCGACCGCGAGATGGTCAAGCTCGGCGACGTGCTGCGCTCCGCGGAGGCGGCCGGCGAGGACCACCCGATGCTCGTCGGCCTCGGCAAGGACGTCGAGGGCGGCTACGTCTCGGCGAACCTCGCCAAGATGCCGCACATCCTCATCGCCGGCGCCACCGGCTCCGGCAAGTCCTCCTGTATCAACTGCCTGATCACCTCCGTCATGGCGCGGGCCACGCCGGAGGACGTGCGGATGGTGCTGGTCGACCCCAAGCGGGTGGAGCTCACCGCGTACGAGGGCATCCCGCACCTGATCACGCCGATCATCACCAACCCCAAGCGGGCCGCCGAGGCCCTGCAGTGGGTCGTCCGCGAGATGGACCTGCGCTACGACGACCTGGCCGCGTACGGCTACCGCCACATCGACGACTTCAACGCCGCCGTCCGCTCCGGCAAGGCCACCGCCCCGCCCGGCAGCGAACGGGAGCTGGCCCCGTACCCCTATCTGCTGGTGATCGTCGACGAGCTGGCGGACCTGATGATGGTCGCGCCGCGGGACGTCGAGGACGCGATCGTGCGGATCACGCAGCTCGCCCGCGCCGCCGGCATCCACCTGGTGCTCGCCACCCAGCGCCCCAGCGTCGACGTCGTCACCGGGCTGATCAAGGCCAACGTGCCGTCCCGGCTGGCCTTCGCCACCTCCTCCCTCGCCGACAGCCGCGTCATCCTCGACCAGGCCGGTGCCGAGAAGCTGATCGGCAAGGGCGACGGGCTGTTCCTGCCGATGGGCGCGAACAAGCCGGTCCGGCTGCAGGGCGCGTACATCGAAGAGGACGAGATCGCCACGCTCGTGCAGCACTGCAAGGACCAGATGGCGCCGGTCTTCCGCGAGGACGTCGTGGTCGGCGGGGCGAAGAAGAAGGAGATCGACGACGAGATCGGCGACGACCTCGATCTGCTGTGCCAGGCGGCCGAACTGGTGGTCTCCACGCAGTTCGGTTCCACGTCGATGCTGCAGCGCAAGCTGCGGGTCGGGTTCGCCAAGGCGGGGCGGCTGATGGACCTGATGGAGTCGCGCGGGATCGTCGGTCCGAGTGAGGGTTCGAAGGCCAGGGACGTACTCATCAAACCGGATGAAATGGACGGAGTGCTCGCCCAACTGCGGGGGCAGGATCATCCGTAACGGCGACCAGGGCAACCGGTTCGGCGTCTGATGCGTCACACCAATGGGCCGGGCGGGTGATCCGCGGTCGTGCAGTACGTCTATCCCGATGGCCCATTAAGTGTGCTCGACCGGTTGGCCGATCCTTTTACAACCCCCCTAGACTGAACACCCGGCAGGTGGCTCACCCCGAAAGGCGCCCACGTGTCCCTCGGCAACTCCCCCACAGGCGACCGTCCTTCCGTCGGTCGCGCACTTCAGCAGGCCCGCCTTGATGCCAAGCTCTCCGTCGAACAGGTCAGCTTGTCCACGCGTGTGCGCATTCCGATCATCCATGCCATCGAACAGGACGATTTCTCTCGCTGCGGCGGCGACGTCTACGCCCGCGGGCATGTGCGAACCCTTGCGCGGGCGGTCGGTCTGGAGGCCGAGGACCTGGTCGCGCAGTACGACGAGGAGCACGGCGGCCGGCCCGTGCCCACGCCCGCCGCGCCGATGTTCGAGGCGGAGCGCATCCGCCCCGAGCCGCGCCGCCCCAACTGGACCGCCGCGATGGTCGCCGCGATCGTCGCCGTCGTCGGCTTCGTGGGGTTCACCGTGTTCAGCGGCGGCGACGAGGACGAGCCGGACGGCTCCTCGGTGGCCGGGGAGTCGCAGGGGACGGAGAAGTCGAAGGACCCCGACTCCGGCAAGGACGCCGCCGAGGACAAGCAGCGCCCGCAGCCCTCGGACAGCGCGGTGGCGGGTGCCCCCCCGGACAAGGTGACGCTGCGGATCGTCGCGGCGGACGGGCAGAGCTGGATCTCCGCGCAGGGCGCCGACGGGCGCGAGCTGGAGGAGACCGTGCTCGCCCAGGGCGACTCCGTCACCGTCACCGACAGCGAGAAGATCTACCTCGTCCTCGGCAACGCCGGCGGCGTCGACCTGTTCGTCAACGGCAAGCAGATCGCCGAGGACTTCCAGCCCGGCGAGGTCGAGCGGCTGACGTACACCAAGGGCGATCCGGAGGCCGGCTGACCGGCCCGGCCGGGCGGCGGCGCGGGCCCGGCCTGCGGCAAGGCTCGTACGTCCGTGCCCTCGCTCTCCCGTGCTTCGCGCAGGCGTGCGGAATGCGGCTGGTGGGCGGCGGTTTGCGGGCGCGGGACGAAGTAGGCTGAGCCCATGCCAGAACGCCGTACCGTCGCCCTCGTCACGCTTGGCTGCGCCCGGAACGAGGTGGACTCGGAGGAGCTTGCGGGCCGCCTGGCGGCGGACGGCTGGGACCTCGTCACGGACGCCGCCGCCGCGGACGTCGCCGTCGTGAACACCTGCGGGTTCGTCGAAGCCGCCAAGAAGGACTCCGTCGACGCCCTGCTGGAGGCCAACGACCTCAAGGACTCGGGCCGTACGCAGGCCGTCGTCGCCGTCGGCTGCATGGCCGAGCGGTACGGCAAGGAGCTGGCCGACGCGCTCCCGGAGGCGGACGGCGTCCTCGGCTTCGACGACTACGCCGACATCTCGGCGCGGCTGCAGACGATCCTCGCCGGCGGCGGTCACGCTGCGCACACCCCGCGTGACCGCCGCAAGCTGCTGCCGATCAGCCCCGCGGAGCGGCAGGACGCCGCCGCCCGCGGCGCGGCCGCGCTCCCGGGCCACGGCGACACCGGCGCCGCGGCCCCGGCCGCACCCGCTCCCGCCGACCTGCCCGCGGGGGTCGCCCCCGCCTCGGGACCGCGGCCGCCGCTGCGCCGCCGGCTCGGCTCGGGTCCCGTGGCCTCGGTCAAGCTGGCCTCCGGCTGCGACCGCCGATGTACGTTCTGCGCCATCCCCTCCTTCCGCGGCTCCTTCGTCTCCCGCCGCCCCTCCGACGTCCTCGGCGAGACCCGCTGGCTGGCCGAGCAGGGCGTACGGGAGATCATGCTCGTCTCCGAGAACAACACCTCGTACGGCAAAGACCTCGGCGACGTGCGGCTGCTGGAGACGCTGCTGCCCGAACTGGCCGCCGTGGACGGCATCGAGCGGATCCGGGTCAGCTATCTGCAGCCCGCCGAGATGCGCCCCGGGCTGATCGACGTGCTGACGTCGACGGAGAAGGTGGCGCCGTACTTCGACCTGTCCTTCCAGCACGCCGCCCCCGACGTGCTGCGCGCGATGCGCCGCTTCGGGGACACCGAGCGGTTCCTGCACCTGCTCGCGGACATCCGCTCCCGGGCGCCGGAGGCGGGCGCGCGGTCGAACTTCATCGTCGGCTTCCCCGGCGAGAGCGAGCGGGACGTGGAGGAGCTGGAGCGTTTCCTCACCGCCGCGAGGCTCGACGCCGTGGGGATCTTCGGCTACTCCGACGAGGAGGGCACGGAGGCCGCGGGGTACGAGTCGAAGGTCGCGCCGGAGGCGGTCGCGGAGCGGCTGGCGCACATGACGCGGCTGGCGGAGGAGCTGACGGCGCAGCGGGCCGAGGAGCGGGTGGGGGAGACGATACGGGTCCTGGTGGACGCGGTCGAGGAAGCCGATCCGGACGCCGGCGCGGACACCGGGGAGGTCGTCGGCCGCGCGGCCCACCAGGCGCCGGAGACGGACGGCGTGACGCTGCTCGCCGGCGGGACCGCCCGGCAGGCGGCGCCGGGGGCGCTGGTCACGGCCAAGGTGGTGGCGAGCGAAGGCGTGGACCTGGTGGCGGAGCCGATAGGCGAGCCCGATCGGCGGCGGCCCAGGGAGCCGGCCGAGGAGGCCGCGAGATGAGCCCCGCCCCGGCCGTCGGTCAGGCCGGTCTGTGGAACATCGCCAACGTCCTCACCATGGTGCGGCTGCTGCTCGTACCGGCGTTCGTGCTGCTCATGGCCGCCCACGGCGGCCATGACCCGGCCTGGCGCTCGTTCGCATGGGCCGCCTTCACGGTCGCCATGATCACCGACCTCTTCGACGGGGAGCTGGCCCGCCGCTACGACCTCGTCACCGACTTCGGCAAGATCGCCGACCCCATCGCCGACAAGGCGATCATGGGTGCCGCGCTGATCTGCCTGTCGGCGCTGGGTGACCTGCCCTGGTGGGTGACGATCGTGATCCTGGCGCGGGAGATCGGCATCACCCTCATGCGGTTCTGGGTGATCAGGCACGGTGTGATCCCGGCCAGCCGGGGCGGAAAGCTGAAGACCCTGGCCCAGGGCGTGGCCGTGGGCATGTACATCCTCACCCTCACCGGACCGCTCGCCACGCTGCGCTTCTGGATCATGGCCGCCGCCGTGGTCCTGACCGTGGCGACCGGCCTGGACTACGTCAAGCAGGCGATCGTGCTCCGCCGCAGGGGGCTGGCCGCCGAACGGGAGCAGAGAGTCCAGTGACCACACAGAACACCGACGGGGCCGCCGCCGGCCTGCTCGCCCTGTGCGACGAGCGCGGCGTCACCCTCGCCGTCGCCGAATCCCTCACCGGCGGCCTCCTCGCCGCCGAGATCACCGCGGTGCCCGGCGCCTCCCAGGCGTTCCGGGGCGCCGTCATCGCGTACGCGACCGACCTCAAGCGGGACGTGCTCGGCGTCGACAGCTCGCTGCTCGCGCAGCGCGGCGCCGTCGACGGCGAGGTCGCCCGGCAGATGGCCGCCGGGGTGCGCTGGCGGCTCGGCGCCGACTGGGCGGTGGCGACGACGGGCGTGGCGGGGCCGGATCCGCAGGACGGCCACCAGCCGGGTACCGTCTTCGTGGCCGTGGCCGGTCCCGAGGGGCGCAGCGAGACGCGGTCGCTGAACCTGACGGGGTCTCGCACGGAGATCCGCAGGGCCGCTGTGGGGGAGGCGCTGACGCTCCTCCGGCGGCACCTGGACGCGGCACCGAAGGGGCAAGACGGGCGGAAATACCCGGAAAATCCTGATCAGGAGGCCCCGTATTCCTCGCTTGGCGAACGGTGAAGATGACTTCCGTCGCCGCACTGTCACGGTCCGAGGCGGTACGGTGGAGCAGAGAGGATCCGGATCCGAGGTCCTAGGAGGGAGCCACGCATGATTTTGCTCCGTCGCCTGCTGGGTGACGTGCTGCGCCGGCAGCGACAGCGCCAGGGCCGGACGCTGCGCGAGGTTTCCTCGTCAGCGCGTGTTTCCCTCGGCTATCTGTCGGAGGTCGAGCGAGGCCAGAAGGAAGCGTCCTCCGAGCTGCTCAACTCGATCTGTGAAGCCCTGGACGTCCGGATGTCCGAGCTGATGCGCGAGGTGAGCGGCGAGCTCGCCCTCGCCGAGCTGGCGCAGTCCGCGGCGGCCACCGAGCCCATTCCCGCCCCCGTGCGGTCGTTCACCGTTACCTCGGTGACGGGGATGCCCGACGAGCGAGTCACCATCAAGGCCCCCAAGGAGCCCGATCCGGTCGCGGCCTGAGCCACGAGAGCCTGGCACGAGAGCCCGGTCCGCCGTCGGCGGACCGGGCTCTCGGCTTGTGTGCGCCGCCGTGCGGCCACCGCGGCGGTCACCCGCCCGGCTGGCAGCGCGGGCACCAGTACGTCACGCGCTCGTCCGCCGTCTCCCCCTGGGCCTGCTTGCGCACCGCCGTCCCGCAGCGCAGGCACGGTCGCCCCCCGCGGCCGTAGACCCACAGCCGCCGGTCGGGGCGCCGGGAGGGCGTCGTCGTCCGGGCCACACGGTCCCGGTTCGCCTCCAGCAGCCGCTGCGCGGCGGCGACGAGCCGGGCGGGCTCGGGGAGCGCGGCGACCGGGGCGTACGGGCTGACGCCGGCGAGGAAGCACAGCTCCGACTTGTAGACGTTGCCGATCCCGGCGAGATTGCGCTGGTCGAGCAGCGCCTCCCCGAGCGGGCGGGCGGGGTCGGCGAGCAGCCGGCGCTCCGCCTCCGCCGGGTCCCAGTCGGGGCCCAGCAGGTCGGGGCCGAGATGGCCGACGATCCGGTCCTCCGCGGCGGTGCGCAGCAGCTCCAGCACGGGCAGGCGGTAGCCGACCGCGGTGCGGTCGGCGTTGCCGAGGACGGCGCGGATCTGGTGCCCCGGCCCGCCGCGCCAGCTCTCTCCGTCCGCGTAGGTGATCCAGGCGCCTTCCATCCGCAGGTGCGAATGGAGCGTGAGGCCGCCCTCGACGCGGGTCAGCAGGTGCTTGCCGCGCGGTACGACCTCGGTGACCTCGCGGCCGGTGAGGTCGGCCGTGGCCAGCTTGGGCACGCGCAGGTCGCAGCGGGTCAGCCGGCGGCCCGCCAGCGCCTCGTGCAGCAGGCGGGCGGTGCGCCAGACGGTGTCTCCTTCGGGCACGCACCCCATCGTGCCAGGACGGGGGGCGTACGGGCCGGGGCGTACCGGGTGGGGATAGACCCACCCTGGTCCGGGGGCTGCGGGGGCGGTGCCCGGGCTCCCGCGCGGGACACGATGGGCGGCATGATGAGGACGGAACGAGGAGGCGGAATGAGCAGGCCGCGGCGGTGTGCGACCGCGCTGGGGCGCGCCCTCGTGCTGGTGGCGCTGGCCCCGCTGGTGACCCTGGTCCAGGCCGTCATGCTCGTTTCGCTCGTACTCGCCTTCGGGCTGGGGCTGATGTTCTTCTTCCCCTGGGCCGTCGGCCTCACCCGCGGCACCGCCAACCTGGCGCGGGCCGTGAACGGCCGCTGGACGGGACGCCCCATCCCCTCGCCGTACCTGCCCGCGCCGCCGCACCCGCAGCCCGGGCCCGACGGCCGCTACCGGCACCTGGGCATCAGCTACCGCAGCCCCGCCCTCCCGGAGTTCTTCGGGCGCGTCGACCGGCTGCTGTCCGACCGCGCGACCTGGCGGGACACGCTGTGGCTGGTCGCCGACCCGGTCGTCGGTCTGGCGATGGCCGCGCTGCCGCTGATCGCCGTCGGCTACGGGCTGTTCGGCATGGCGCTGCCGCTGCTGTGGGACCCGTCGTACCCCGGGGACACGCTCGCCGACTACGCGGGCGTCGAGGTCGCCTCGCAGGGCACCGCCCTGGCGCTGGTGCCCGTGGGCGCGGCGCTGTTCGTACTCGGGCTGTGGGCCGGGCCGCGGGCGATGGCGCTGCACGCGCGCTGGACCCGGACGCTGCTGGCGCCGACGCGGGCGTCGGAGCTGGCGCTGCAGGTCGCCGAGCTGGACCGGAAGCGCACGGCGGCCACCGACTGGCAGGCGGCGGAGGTGCGGCGCATCGAGCGGGACCTGCACGACGGGCCGCAGGCCCGGCTCGTCGCCCTCGGCATGACGGTCTCGGCGGCGGAGGAACTGGTCGACGACGACCCGGCGGCGGCGAAGGTGCTGCTGCGGCAGGCGCAGGAGTCGTCGTCCGCGGTGCTGCAGGAGCTGCGCGGGCTGGTACGGGGCATCCACCCGCCGGTGCTGGCGGAGCGGGGGCTCGGCGACGCCGTACGGGCACTGGCGCTGGACAGCGCGCTGGACGTACGGGTCGAGGTCGACCTGCGCGGGCACCTGCCGGACCCGGTGCAGTCGGCGGCGTACTTCGCGGTGGCGGAGATCCTCGCCAACGCGGGCAAGCACGCGGGCGCGGAACGGGTGGACATCGACCTGTGGCACCGCGACGGCGTGCTGCGCGCGACGGTCATCGACGACGGGCGCGGGGGCGCGGTGCCGGCCGCGGGAGGCGGGCTGCGGGGCGTGGAGCGGCGGATCAAGCCGTTCGACGGCGTGCTGGCTCTCAACAGCCCCGAGGGCGGGCCGACGACGGTGGCGGTGGAGATCCCGTGCCCGCTGGGGGAGGAGTGCTGTGAGCCGGGCGCCGCCTCGCCCGTGGCGGCGCGGGGGCCGGCGGCCGGGCGCGGGGAGCTGTGGCTGACGGCGCTGGCACCGGTACTGTGTTCCGTCGCGCTGTTCCCGCAGGGGCTGGTCGCGGGGCTGCTGCTGATCTTCGGCACGGACAACAGGTCGTGGTTCCTGGCGCTGTACATGCCGGAGCTGCTGCGCTGGCCGACGGTGCTGGCGATGGTGGCGCTGGGCCTGAGCGGGGTGCGGCCGCTGCTGCGGCGGTGGCGGAAGAGCGGTGCGGCCCAGCAGTGTTGACGGGAGGACGTGCGGCCGTCCCGGCGGACGGGGCGGAGAGGAGCGGGTCAGTGCGAGTCGTCCTGGCGGAGGACCAGTACCTGCTGCGGGACGGGCTGACGCGGCTGCTGCAGGCGCACGGCATGGAGATCTGCGCGGCGGTCGAGTCCGGGGACGAGCTGCTCGCGGCGTTGCACGCCGAGCGGCCGGACGTGGCGGTGGTCGACATCCGGCTGCCGCCGACGTTCACGGACGAGGGCCTGCAGGCGGCGCTGGCGGCGCGGCGGGAGCGGCCGGACCTGCCGGTGCTGATCTTGTCGCAGCACGTGGAGCAGTTGTACGCACGGGAGTTGCTGGCGGACGGCCGCGGGGCGGTGGGGTACCTGCTGAAGGACCGGGTGTTCGCGGCGCGGCAGTTCGTCGACTCGGTGCGGCGGGTGGCCGAGGGCGGCACGGCGATGGACCCGGAGGTCATCGCGAAGCTGCTGGCGAGCAACGCGCGGGACGAGCCGCTGGGGCGGCTGACGCCGCGGGAGCGCGAGGTGCTGGCGGGCATGGCGGAGGGCCGCTCGAACGCGGCGATCGCGCGTCAGCTCTTCCTCTCCGAGGGGGCGGTGAGCAAGTACACGACGAGCATCTTCGCGAAGCTGGACCTCGCCCCGTCGGACGACGACAACCGCAGGGTGCGGGCGGTGCTGGCGTATCTGAACGGGCAGGTGGAGTAGGCGCGGGGCGCCTGCGGCGGGCTCGGCCGGTGCGGGCCGGTGGGGCGTCGGGGAGTGCGCCGCGGTGGGGTGGATCAGCGGGCGAGTGCCCTGTGTGGGGGCGGCGACGGGTGTCCGGCGTCCGGCCCCGGGTGCCGTGCGAGCGCTGCGCGCCGCACGGCGACGCGCGGAACGCAACGCAGGGCCGGCAAGCGGAAACCCGGAGCGGGGGCGTGGCGGCGCGGCTCCGGCCTCTCTGCGGCTGACGCGTGGCTCCGCCGCGGCGCACAGCCGCCTGCGGCGGTGCCTTGCCGCGGGGCCGTCAGGATCTGATGCGCAGGCCCCGGGGGGTGGCCAGGAAGCCGGACTGTTCCAGGAGCGTGCCCAGGGGGGAGTCCAGGGCCGGGGTGGCGTTGATGCGCTCCACCGTCGCCGTACGGCCCAGGGCGCCGCCGCGGGCCGCGGCCGCGAGGGCTTCGGCCGCGGCGGCGAGGCGGGGGTCGTCCGCCGGGGGCCAGGCCAGCAGCGTGCGGCCGCCGCGCTCCACGTACAGCGCGAGGTCGCCGTCGACCAGCACCACCAGCGCGCCGGCCTTCCGGCCGGGCTTGTGCGTCGTGCCGGGCGGGGGCTCCGGCCAGGGCAGCGCCGCCCCGTACGCGTTCGCCGGGTCCGCCGCGGCCAGCACCAGCGCGCGCTGCCCGCTCCGGCCCGCCCCGCCGGCGCCGAACGCCCGTGGGCCGCCGCCGGGCGGGCGTACGGCGCCCAGGGTGTGCCCGTCGTACGGGCCCGCCGGCCCCTCCTCGTCGACGAACCCGTCGTCCTCCGCCGCCCCCGCGGCGGCGACCGCGGCCCCGCGCTCCCGGCTCGTGGCCACCGCCCGCAGCCGGTCCACCGCGCCGTCCATCGCGAACTGCGCGGCGCCCAGCCCCTCCACGACGTACCCGCGGCGGGCCTGGCCCGTCTCCTCGAATGCCGCCAGCACCCGGTACGCCGCCGAGAAGCCGCCCTCCACGCCTTCCGCGGACACCGCGCCGCGCGTGACGACCCCGTGCCGGTCCAGCAGCGTGCGGGCCAGCGCGTGCGCGCGGTGCGTGGTGTCCGGTTCGCGCTCGGGCAGCAGGGACCAGCGGCCGGAGACCGTCGGCGGCCCGTTCCGCGACGCCGTGCGCGCGGCGCCCGCGACCGCCAGGCTGCCGTAACGCCCGCGTGGCGTGGGCCGCTTCGCGCGGTGCGCGGTCGCGCCCGCGGTGCGGCCCGAGCCGAGGAGGGCGCGCAGCGGTCCCAGAGTGTCGTTCGTCAGCCGCCCGGACCAGGCCAGATCCCAGACGGCGTCGGCGAGCTGCGCGTCGGTGGCGTCCGGGTGCGTCGCGCGCACCTGCTCGGCGATCTGCCGGAAGAACAGCCCGTACCCGCCGGTCAGCGCTGCCAGCACCGCCTGGTGCAGCGGCGTGAACTCCAGCGGATGCGGCTCGTGCAGCAGCAGGGGCGCGGAGTCCGCGGGATACAGGGAGATCCAGCCGTCCTTGCCGGGCAGCGCACCGGCGCCCGCCCAGATCACCTCGCCCGAGTTCGTCAGCTCGTCGAGCATCGTCGGTACGTACCCCGCGACCCGCGACGGCAGCACCAGCTTCTCCAGCGCCGACGCCGGCACCGGCGCGCCCTGCAGTTGCTCCACCGCCCGGACGAGGCCGTCGAGGCCGCGCAGGCTGTGCGTGCCCAGGTGCTGCCACTGCGGCAGGAACGCGGCGAGCGCGGCCGGGGCGACGGGCTCCAGCTCCTCCCGCAGCGCGGCCAGCGACCGGCGCCGCAGCCGCCGCAGCACCCCGGCGTCGCACCACTCCTGGCCGATGCCCGCCGGATGGAACTCGCCCTGTACGGTCCGCCCCGCCGCCGCCAGGCGGTGCAGCGCGCCGTCGGTGACCGCCGCACCCAGGCCGAAGCGCGCCGCGGCCTGCCCGGAGGTGAACGGGCCGTGCGTGCGGGCGAAGCGCGCCAGCAGATCGCCCAGCGGGTCGGCCACCGGCTCCGTGAACGCCTCCGGCACGCCCACCGGCAGCGCCGTGCCCAGCGCGTCCCGCAGCCGGCCGGCGTCCTCGACGGCCGCCCAGTGGTCCGTCCCCGCCAGCCGTACCCGGATCGCCCGGCGGGCGCTCTCCAGCTCCCGCACCCACGCGGGCTCCGCCCCGCGCTCCGCCAACTCCTCATCCGTCAGCGGCCCGAGTACGCGCAGCGCGTCCGCGACGCCCTCGGCGTCCTTGATCCGCCGGTCGTCCGTACGCCACTGCAGCTCGCGCTCCAGCTCCGCCAGCACCTCGGGGTCGAGCAGCTCGCGCAGCTCCGCCTGCCCCAGCAGCTCGGCGAGCAGCCGGGAGTCCAGCGACAGCGCCGCCGCCCGGCGCTCTGCCAGCGGCGAGTCGCCCTCGTACAGGAACTGCGCCACGTAGCCGAAGAGCAGCGAGCGGGCGAACGGCGACGGCTCCTGCGTCGTCACCTCCACCAGCCGCACCCGGCGGTTCTCGACGTCACCCATCAGCTCGGTGAGCCCGGGGACGTCGAAGACGTCCTGCAGGCACTCGCGCACTGCCTCCAGCACGATCGGGAACGAGCCGAACTCGCTGGCCACCTGGAGCAGTTGGGAGGCGCGCTGCCGCTGCTGCCACAGCGGCGTGCGCTTGCGCGGGTCACGGCGGGGCAGCAGCAGCGCGCGGGCCGCGCACTCGCGGAACCGCGCGGCGAACAGCGCCGAGCCGCCCACCTGGTCGGTGACGACCTGGTCGACCTCGCCCTTGTCGAAGAGGACGTCGGCCGCGCCGACCGGCGACTGCCCGTCGTCCCCGGCCGCATCGGCAGCCGTGCCGCCGCCCGCCGGGTCGACGTCCAGCAGGTCGAGCCCCATCAGATCGGTGTCGGGCAGCCGCAGCACGATGCCGTCGTCGGCATGCATGACCTGGGCGTCCATCCCGTACCGCTCGGTGAGCCGGGCGCCGAGGGCCAGCGCCCATGGTGCGTGCACCTGCGCGCCGAACGGCGAGTGCACCACCACCCGCCAGTCGCCCAGCTCGTCCCGGAAGCGCTCCACGACGATCGTCCGGTCGTCCGGGACGTGCCCGCAGGCGGCGCGCTGCTCCTCCAGATACGCGATCACGTTCCCCGCGGCCCACGCGTCCAGCCCCGCCGCCCGCAGCCGCTCCTGCGCCGCCTCCCGGTCCATGCCGCTCAGCTCGCGCAGGAACGCGCCCAGCGCCCGCCCCAGCTCCAGCGGCCGGCCCAACTGGTCGCCCTTCCAGAACGGCAGCCGGCCCGGCACCCCGGGGGCGGGGGAGACCAGCACCCGGTCCCGGGTGATGTCCTCGATGCGCCACGACGTGGTGCCCAGCGTGAAGACGTCGCCGATCCGCGACTCGTAGACCATCTCCTCGTCCAGCTCGCCGACCCGGCCGCCGCCCTTCTTCGGGTCGGCCCCGGCGAGGAAGACGCCGAAGAGGCCGCGGTCCGGGATCGTGCCGCCGGAGGTGACGGCGAGCCGCTGCGCGCCCGGGCGGCCCTTGACCGTCTGGGCCACCCGGTCCCACACCAGGCGCGGGCGCAGCTCGGCGAAGGCGTCGGAGGGATAGCGCCCGGCGAGCATGTCCAGCACGGCCGTGAAGGCCGACTCCGGCAGCGCCGCGAACGGTGCCGCCCGCCGCACCAGCGCCAGCAGCTCCTCCACGTCCCACACGTCCATGGACGTCATCGCGACGATCTGCTGCGCCAGCACGTCCAGCGGGTTGGCAGGGATCCGCAGCGCCTCGATGGCGCCCTCGCGCATCCGCTCGGTGACCACCGCCGACTGCACCAGATCGCCGCGGTACTTGGGGAAGACCACGCCGCGCGAGACCGCGCCCACCTGGTGCCCCGCGCGGCCCACGCGCTGCAGGCCGGACGCCACCGACGGCGGCGACTCGACCTGCACCACCAGGTCCACCGCGCCCATGTCGATGCCCAGCTCCAGGCTGGAGGTGGCGACCACCGCCGGCAGCCGCCCCGCCTTCAGATCCTCCTCCACCTGCGCCCGCTGCTCCTTGGAGACCGAGCCGTGGTGCGCGCGGGCGATCACCGGGGGCGCGCCCTGGGCCGCGCCGGACTGGGCCATGATCTCGGCGGGGGGCGGCGCGTCCTCCGCCATCGGCTCGCCGACCGCGCGCTCGTACGCGATCTCGTTCAGCCTGTTGCACAGCCGCTCCGCGAGCCGGCGCGAGTTGGCGAAGACGATCGTCGAGCGGTGTTCCTCCACCAGGTCGACGATGCGTTCCTCCACATGCGGCCAGATGGATGGCCGGTCGCCCCCCGCGCCGTCGTCCTGCGCGGGTGAGCCGCCCAGCTCGCCCATGTCCTCGACGGGCACGACCACCGACAGGTCGAACCGCTTCTCCGAGGGCGGCTGTACGACCTCCACCCGGCGCCCCGGCGACAGGAACCGCGCCACCTCCTCCACCGGCCGGACCGTCGCCGACAGGCCGATGCGGCGCGCGGGCCGCGGCAGCAGCTCGTCCATCCGCTCCAGGGAGAGCGCCAGGTGGGCGCCGCGCTTGGTGCCCGCCACGGCGTGCACCTCGTCCAGGATCACGGTCTCCACACCGGCCAGCGCGTCCCGCGAGGCGGACGTCAGCATCAGGAACAGCGACTCGGGGGTGGTGATGAGGATGTCCGGCGGGCGGCCCGCGATCGAGCGGCGCTCGGCCGCGGGTGTGTCACCGGAGCGGATCGCGACCCGCACCTCCGGCTCCGGCCGGCCGAGGCGGACCGCCTCCTGGCGGATGCCGGTGAGCGGGCTGCGCAGATTCCGCTCGACGTCCACCGCCAGCGCCTTCAGCGGCGACACGTACAGCACGCGGCAGCGCTTGCGGGCCTCCGCGGGCGGCGGGGCGGACGTCAGCCCGTCGAGCGCGGAGAGGAACGCCGCCAGCGTCTTGCCCGAGCCCGTGGGGGCGACGACCAGCACGTCGGAGCCCTCGCCGAGCGCCCGCCAGGCGCCCTCCTGGGCCGCCGTGGGCGCGGCGAAGGCGCCCTCGAACCACGCCCGCGTCGCGGGGTCGAACGTCTCCAGCACCGATCTCGCCATGTGAACCATCGTGCACCCGACCACTGACACCCAGCACACTTGTCCCATGGGGTCGCATACGGCGCCGGCGTCGGGCGACGCCGATCGCGAGTGGGCCCGGCACTGGCGCTACACCAGTCTGCCCGGCCTCGACCTGCTGCGCGCCCGCTACGTCGGCCACACCTTCCCCTCCCACTCCCACGACGGCTACGTCTTCGGCGCCGTCACCGCCGGCGTGGAGGCCGTCGGCCTGCCGGACGGCACGCTCCTCGCCGGACCCGGCACCGTGGTCATGATCAACCCCGAGGTCCCGCACACGGCCCGCGCCGGCGCCGCGGAGGGGTGGTCGTACGCGACGCTCTACCCGACCGCCGGCCTGATCGCCGAGGTGGCCGCGGAGGTCACCGCGATCCGCGGCACCGCGGGCTTCGGCGAGACCATGGTCGACGACCCCGGCGGCGCCCGCCTCGTCACCGAGGTGCACCGCGCCGCGGAGGAGGACAACCCGCTGGCGGCCGACAGCGTGCTGCGCGTCGTGCTGGCCCGCCTGCTGCGCCGCCACGGCGCGCGGCTGCCGGGGCGCGTGGTGGCGTCCGCGGGCGCGCAGACCGCGGCGCGGGCGCGCGCCGTGCTGGAGGAGCGGATGGCGGCGCCGCCGACCCTGGAGGCGCTGGCGGCGGAGCTGGGCACGTCGTCGTTCGCGCTGCTGCGGGCCTTCAAGGAGGCGTACGGCACGCCGCCGCACCGCTGGCTGACCGACGCCCGGGTACGGCGCGCGCGGCGGCTGCTGGACGAGGGGCTGCGGCCGTCGGAGGCCGCGGTGACCGTGGGGTTCACCGACCAGCCGCATCTGAACCGGCACTTCACCCGCATCGTGGGCGTGCCCCCGGGCGCGTACCAGCGGGAGCGGGCGGGCTGAGCGGGCCGCGGCTGCGGCGCCGTGCAAGAACGTACAAGACCGGTCGCACCCCGGCCGCATAACGTCCGGCGCATGGCCACAGAAGCACAGCCTCCGTCCACCGCCGATCCCGCGCCCGAGGACCGCGCCGCCCTGCGCGACGGGCTCGGGGTCGGGGTCGCCGTCGGGCTCTCCGGGTTCGCGTTCGGCGTCACCGCGGCCGGCGCCGGGCTCAGCGCGGCGCAGGCGTGCGCCATGAGCCTGCTGATCTTCACCGGCGCCTCGCAGTTCGCCCTCGCCGGCGCGGTGGCCGCCGGCGGCGGCCCGTTCGCCGCCGCGGCCGGGGCGTTCTTCCTCGGCGTACGGAACGCGTTCTACGGGCTGCGCCTCGCCCCCATGCTCCGGCTGCCCCGCGCGCTGCGGCCGCTCGCAGCCCAGTGGGTCATCGACGAGACGGCCGTCGTCACCATCGCCCAGTCCACCCGCCGCGCCCAGCGCATCGGCTTCGCCGTCACCGGGCTGACGCTGTACGTCTGCTGGAACGTCACCACCCTCGTCGGCGTGCTCGGCGCCGAGGCCATCGGCGACACCGCCGCCTGGGGCCTGGACGCCGCCGGGCCCGCGGTGTTCCTGGCGCTGGTGGGGCCGATGCTCACCGGGACCGTGGAGCGGGCCACCGCGCTCGTCGCCGTCGCGCTCGTCCTCGGCACGCTGCCGGCGCTGCCCGCCGGGACGCCGGTGCTGGTGGCCGCGCTGGCCGCGCCGCTGATGCTGGCGCTGCACGGCAGGCGCACGCGGGGGCGCGCGCAGGGCGCCCCCGACGACGGGACGGGCGGCGCGGACGCACCCGGGGCGGAGGGTGCCGCGTGACCACCTGGCTTGCGATCGGACTGACCTTCGCCGGCTGCTACGCGGTCAAGCTGCTCGGCCTCTCCGTGCCCTCGGGCGCCCTGGAGCGCCCTCTCGTGCGACGGCTGGCCGCCCTGCTGCCCGTCGCCCTGCTGGCGGCGCTCACCGCGCAGCAGACCTTCGCCGACGGCGCGGTGCTGGTCCTCGACGCCCGCGCCGCGGGGCTGGCGGCGGCCGGCGCCGCGCTGCTGCTGCGGGCGCCGTTCCTGGTCGTGGTGGCCGCCGCGGTGGTTGTCACCGCGGCGGTACGGACCGTGGCCGGCTGACCGACCCCGGGGCGTGCGCGGGCCGACAAGGGCCGGTGCC
>NZ_JBDPMI010000053.1:0-30103 GCF_039871555.1 Streptomyces sp. B5E4 | reverse complement strand
GGGGGGGGGGGGGGGGGGCGGGGGGGGGGTCGCCGCGGTTGGGGAGCGTGGTGTAGCCGGTGACGACGATGACGAGGACGGCGGCGCCGACGGCCGCGGCCTTGACGGCGGCGGCCAGCCCGGTGGACGCGGCGGCCCCGCCGGCCGCCCCGCCGGCGGCGGAGCCGACCGTCGTCACGGCGCCGCCGGCGCTCCCGGCGGCCGTGCCCGCACCGGCCGCGTCGCCGCCGGTGGCCGCGGCACCGGAGCCGCTGCCGCCGGCGGCGCCGGCCGCCGCGGAGTCCGGGGCACCCGGGCCGGCGGACGTACCCGTGCCCGAGGCGTCCGCGGAGCCGGCGGACTCCGAGCCCCCCGTACCCCCCGCACCGTCCGCACCGTCCGCCCCGTACGACGACCCCGCCCACAGCAGCAGGCCCGCCGGCAGCGCCGCGCTCAGCGAGCTGTTCAGCTCCCGCAGCTCCGCGCTCGTCCGCCGGCACCGCCGGCAGACCGCCAAGTGGTGCTCCAGCCCGCGCTGCCCGCGCCGCCGGCGCCCCCCGCGCCGTACCGACGCGGCCAGCAGCCCCGTGTAGTGCCGGCACTCCGCCGGCGCCCCGGCCTCTCCCGCGCGCTCCGCCAGGTACGCCTCGCGCAGCCCCTCCCGTGCCCGCGCCGTGAGCGACGCGACGCCGCTCGTCGTCAGGCCCAGCAACGGCGCGATCCGGTCCGGCGACTCGCCCTCGACCGCCGAGTGCCACAGCGCCGTCTGCCACCGCTCCGGCAGGCTGCGGAACGCGCGCAGCACCAGGTTCGCGTCCTCCCGGCGCAGCGTCCCCTCCTCGCTGCTCTCCACCGTGGGCGCCCGCGTCAGCCAGCCCTCGAAGTCGGGGGACAGCTCCGTGCGCCGGGCCGTACGCGACCACGCGGCCGCGGTCCGCCGGACGGTCGTCAGCAGGTACGGCCGCCACGGCCCGTCGGGCCCGCTGCCGCCGCGCACCGCGCGCAGCGCGCCCGCGAACGCCTCCGACGTCAGGTCCTCCGCGGTGTGCGGGTCGCGCGTGCAACTGCGCGCGTACGCGAGCACGGCGGCGCGGTGCCGCCGGTACAGCTCGTCGAGCGCCGCGTCGGCGGTGCCGGGGAGGGCCTCGCGTATCAGGGCGGTCAGGTCGGCGTCGCCGGCGGCGGCGCCGGACGCGGGAAAGGCGGTGGGGCTTTCGGACATGGCGGTCATTCCATGAGGGAGGAGTGGGCGAAAGAACGCTTGCCGGTCAGAGAGCGGGCGGCGGGCGGCTCATCCCGCGACGATGCGAATCCGTTATGCGGCCGGGGTGTTCACGAATCAAAAGTGCAAGTGCCCGCGAGGGCGGGGACCTTGGCTCGCTATGTGACGTGTGTAATTTTACATGGCACCAAGCCTCGTGTGCATGACAGCCAGATGCTCCAGGCCGTCCGGCGCACGCGGAACGTACGAACTCGGAGGCTCACTTGATAGCCAAACCCCCCATTTCGAGAACGGGGTTCTTCCTCCTGGTGGTCGCCCTGGTGATGTGTCTGGGGGCGGGGTACGCACTGCTCGCCCCCGCCGCCGGAGCCACCGCCGCACCGGGCAAGGCGCCCGCGCCGCGGTCGATCCCCGCCCCGAAGCAGTCCACCCCCGACGCGCTCGCCGAGAGCCTGGCGCCCGGCGACCCGGCCACGACGGCCGAGCTGAAGGCCAACGCCACCCTCCTCCCGCCGCAGGAGGCCAACGGCGACGCCGCCGCGCGCAAACTGGCCCGTACGGCCGGCGGCGCCGCGGCGGCCGAGTGCAACGTCAGCGACTTCACCTCCAAGACCGGCGGCGCGCTGGTCGACCAGATCAAGGAGTCGGAGACGGCCTGCGTGAACACGCTGTTCAGCGTCACCGGTGCCGACGCGCGGGCGCTCTTCCAGGAGTCGCAGATGGTCACGGTGGCGGGCGCCTACCGTGACCTCGCCGCCGCCTACCAGGGCGACAACAGCTCGTCGATCACCCAGATCGTCCTGTACCTGCGCGCCGGCTACTACGTGCAGTGGGGCGACCCCGACGGCGTCGGCGAGTACGGTCCGGCGCTGAAGACCGCCATCCAGGGCGGTCTGGACGCCTTCTTCACCTCGGCGCGCGCGTACGACGTGACGGAGGCCAACGGCCAGACGCTCTCCGAGTCGGTGATCCTGATCGACAGCGCCATGGAGAACGCCCGCTACATCGAGGTCGTCAAGAAGCTGCTGACCGGCTACGACTCCTCGTACGACCAGTTCTACTGGATGGTCAACGCGGTCAACAGCTCCTACACCGTGGTCTTCCGCGGCAACTGGGTGCCCGAGTTCGTCCAGGCGGTGGCGGCCGACCAGAGTTTGCTCACCGTCCTGCGCGACTTCGCCGCCAACCACAAGGACCTCATCGGCACCGAGAACCAGTTCCTCACCACCAACGCCGGCCGCGAGCTGGGCCGGTTCCTGCAGCACGAGGAGCTGCGCGAGGCGGTCCGCCCGCTGGCCAAGGAACTGCTCGGCGCCACCTCCCTCGACGACCCCGCCACCGCCGCGCTGTGGGTCGGCGTCGCGGAGATGACGGACGCCTACGACAAGGAGAACTGCGACTTCTTCGGCACGTGCAACCTTCAGGAGCGCGTACGCGAGGCGGTGCTGCCGGTCACGCACACATGTGCCGACACCCTGGAGATCGTGGCGCAGAAGCTGACCGACGAGCAGCTTGAGCAGTCCTGCACGAGCATGCTCGGGCAGGACGGGTTCTTCCACGGCGTGGCCAAGGACAACGGTCCCGTCGCGGACGACAACAACACCAAGCTGGAGGTCGTCGCCTTCGACTCCAGCCTCGACTACCAGACCTACGCCGGCGTCATCTTCGGCATCGACACCAACAACGGCGGCATGTACCTCGAAGGCGACCCGGCAAAGGAAGGCAACCTGCCGCGCTTCGTCGCCTACCGCGCCGAATGGGCCGACGAGTTCGAGATCTGGAACCTCAACCACGAATACACGCACTACCTCGACGGCCGCTTCAACATGTACGGCGACTTCGAGGAGAACATGAAGACCCCGACCGTCATGTGGATCGAGGGCTTCGCCGAGTACATCAACTACTCGTACCGCGACCTGACCAACGAGAAGGCGATCGAAGAGGCGGGCAACAACACCTACGCCCTCAGCACCCTCTTCGACACGACGTACGAGAACACCAACACCACCCGCACCTACCAGTGGGGTTACCTGGCGGTCCGCTACCTCATCCAGTCCCACCCGGATGACGTCGCCACGCTGCTGGGGCACTACCGCACGGGTGACTGGGAGGCCGCACGCACGCTGCTGACCGGCACCATCGGCAACCGCTACGACGCCGACTTCGCGGCCTGGTTGAGCGAGTGCGCGGCCGGCGACTGCGGCACCGCCGCCGCGCGGTAGACCCTGCGACGACCCGGTGCCCCGCCCGCGACCCGCGGACGGGGCACCGGCCGCGTACGAGGCCGCCCTCCGGGGCGCACGACTCAGCCCGTGCTCGCGCGGACGACCGGTTCGGCCGACACCAGCAGCCCGCGGCCCGCCACCGGTTCGCCGCGGACCTGGGCCAGCAGGCGGCGTACCAGCTCGGCCGCGATCCGGCGCAGCGGCAGCCGCACGGAGGTGAGCGGGGGGTGCAGCAGCCGGCAGATCGGGCTGTCGTGGAAGCCGACGACCGCGACGTCCCGGCCGACGGAAAGCTGCTCCGCCCTTATGGCCTCGTACGCCGTGAGCGCCAGCATGTCGCCGGCGGTGGCGATCGCCGTGGGCCGGTCCGCGCCGTGCAGCAGGGCCCGTACGGCGGCGACGGTCTCGGCTGCGTCGTCGCGGACGGCGGTCAGTTCGAGCGCCTCCGACGTGTCCAGGCCGTGCCGCTCCACGCCGAGGCGGAAGCCCTCGCGGCGGTCGGCCATCCACGGCAGGTCCGCGGGGGAGCCGAGGAAGGCGACGCGGCGGTGGCCGCGCGCCGCCAGCAGCGCGACCACGTCGGCCAGCGCGCCGGTGTTGTCGAGGTCGACCCAGTGCTGCGGGGTGTCGGGGGCCGTCCGGCCGAACGCCACGAACGGCACGCCCGCGCGGGCGACATGCTCCACCCGCACGTCGCCGCTGAGCACGTCGGAGAGCACGAAGCCGTCCACCTGGCGGCCGGCGATCAGCTCGTCGATCGCCGGCCGCGGGTCGGTCGCACCGTGCGCCGGGCGGAACAGCAGCACCCGCTGGCCCTCCGCGCCCGCGGCGTCGACCAGGGCCTCCAGGAAGCCGCCCATCAGCGGGTTGGGGTCGAACGGGTCGTCGACGGGGGCGAGATACCCGATCGTGCGCCGCGAACCGGTGCGCAGCGACCGGGCCGACTGGTCCGGCTGGTAGCCGAGCCGCTCGATCGCCTCCATGACGCGCGCCAGGGTGTCGCGGCGGACCCGCTGGGGGGCGTTGAGCGCGTTGGACACGGTCTGCCGGGAAACGCCGGCTGCGCGCGCCACCTCCTCAATGGTGGCTCCGGCGCGGCGCCGCCGGCGTTTTCCCTGCGTCATCTGCTCTCCGTGTCTTGCGGCGGCCCGGGCGGGGCCGCCGGTGGGGGCGGTGCGGTACGGACGGGTGGTCGTACGGTACGGGCGGTCGGTGCCGGGCGGCCGGTGCCGCCGGGGCGTACGGTACGCAACAGGCGTCAGCCCGCCGCGGCCGTCCCCGCCGCCGCCGGGGCCCCGGTCCGGGTCAGCGTCAGCAGCCCGCCGCGCGGCACCGCGACCGTCGACCCGCCCGGCACGTCGCCGGCCTCCAGGTCGATCCTGCCCTGCCGGACCAGCCGCCCGCGCGCATCCCTGACCTCCGCCTCCGCCGTGCCCTCGCCGCCGGTGAGCCGCACCTCCGGATCGGCGTCCCCGTTGGCGACCAGCAGCTCGCGCCACTGCCCGCCGTCCACCGCGACCGGCAGCGGCGCGTACCGCGCGACCACCACCGTTCCGCCGCCGTCCGCGGTGATCACCGGGTAGCCGAGGTCGGGCCGGGACGGGCGCAGCGCACCCAGCTGGAGGACATCGGCGCGGTCGCGGATGACGCCGAGCCAGAACGCCAGCGCCTCGCGCTGCCCCGGCGTCTGCGCCGCCAGGTCCACCGATATCTGCGGGACCGCGAACAGCACGTCGATGAGCTGGCACGCGACCCGCTCGGCCGGCTCGGCCGGGTGCCACATCAGCATGTCCGAGTGGACCGCCACGGGCCCGGCGACCAGCCGCACGTCGACCGTGCGCTGCCGGTTCTCGACGGTGGACAGCGGGCAGTCGGTCGCGCGCACCATGCTGGCGTACGGCCACAGCCCCGGGCCGACGTACGGCTGGCGGTGCTCGACCATTGCCTCCGGGTCCGCGGACGTGATGCGCTCGTGGATCCGGCCGAGCAGCCGCTCCACGCCCTCGGAGACCGTCGTGCAGTCGGCCTCCGGGCCGGGCGCGGGCGGGTCGGGGGCCACGAACCAGTCCACGAAGTCGATCTTCAGCCCGTCCATGCCCCACTCCTCGACGGCGCGCGCGAGGCGGTCGGCGAGATGCTCCCGTACGACGGGATAGCGCGGGTCGACGACGATGGCGTGCAGGTGGTCGACGCGGGTCAGCGCGTAGTCCTGGAACTTCTCCCACACCGAGCTCTCGCGCCCGACGAACGGCAGCGCGTACCAGAGGAGATACGCCACGCCCAGCTCGTTGACCCGCCGCACGTGCGCGGCCGTGTCCGGCAGGGAGACCGGCTCCCAGTCACCGCAGTGGCCGTAGCCGCGGGTGCGGTCCGCGGTCATCCAGCCGTCGTCCACGATGATCGTGTCGAGGCCGAGTTCCTTGCCGAGCGCGGCCTGCGCCTCGACGGCCGCGGGGCTGACGTCCTGGTGCATCGCGTACCAGGTCGAGTACGCGGGGCGGCGCGCCGCGGCCGGGACGCTGATCGTACGGTCGCCGAGCCACCAGTCGGCGACACCGGCGAGGCAGCTCGCGAAGTGCCGGCCGGAGGTGTCGACGCGGACGGTCACGTGCCCCGCCGCCTGCATCCAGCAGCGGAACTCCCCGCTCTCCTCGACGACTCCCGCCCCGGCCAGCACCTCCGCGCGGTCCGCGGCGAAGACGCACAGCCCTGCGTCGCCCGTGCCGATCAGGGCGGCGACGGGCGCGCCGCGCGCCAGGGACACCTGCCGGGGCGCGGCCCAGGCGGTGGGCAGCCAGGTGTGGCCGCGGGTGTCGGGGGTCCAGAACGCGGTCGCGTCGACGCACGGCACGCGCCACTCGACGCGTACGTCGCCGGGGCCCGAGACCGTGATCTCGACGATGCCGTCCGCCGCCGCGCTGCGCGTCACCTCGCCGGTGACCAGCAGGTCGAGGCCGTCGGCGGAGAGCTTTTGCGGCCGGCCGGAGGCGGCCGCCGGGGCGTGCGGTTCCCAGATCTCTTCCATGCCTTCTTTCCTCTAACCCTTCGTCGCCCCGGCCAGCAGGCCGGAGATGAACTGCCGTTGGAGGACCAGGAACAGCACCATCATCGGCAGGGCGGACACGGCCGTGCCGGCGAGGATGGCTCCGTAGTCGGTGCTGGTCTTCATGCCGTGCAGCGTCGCCAGCGCCACCGGCAGGGTCTGCATGTCGGGGTTGCGCAGCGCGATCAAGGGCCACACGAACTGGTTCCACGAGCCGAGGAAGAGGAAGACGGACAGGGCGGCGAGCACCGGCCGCATCACGGGGACGACGACGCTCCACAGCACCCGCAGCTCGCCGGCGCCGTCCACGCGGGCGGCGTCGAGGAGTTCGTCCGGCAGCCCGCTGAGGGCCTGGCGCATCAGGAAGATCGCGAACGGCACGCAGAGGCCGGGCAGCACGATCGCCTGGTAGCTGTCCAGCAGCCGGAAGTCCATCATCATCTGGAAGAGCGGCACCAGCGTCACCTGCTCGGGCACGACCAGCGTGGACAGCAGCAGGGCGAAGAGGACCGTACGGCCGCGGAAGCGGAACTTGGCGAACGCGTACCCCGCGAGCAGCGAGATGACCAGCGCCCCGAGCGTCTGCAGCCCGGCGATGGCCAGCGAGTTGCCGAGCACCCGGACCAGGCCCACCTTGTCCTGGAGGGTGGACAGGTTCTCGCCGAGGTGGCCGCCGGGCACGAGCTTCGGCGGCCAGGCGAAGATGTCCGAGTTCTCCTGGGTGGCCGAGACGATCAGCCAGTAGAAGGGGGCCACCGACAGGCCGGTGAGCGCGGCCAGCAGCAGCGTCAGCGGCAGGCCGCGCAGCCGCAGCACCCTGGTCATTCGCGTTCTCCCATCAGCTTCATCTGGACGGCGCCGAAGACGACGACGATCAGCGTGAGCGCGTACGCGATCGCCGAGGCGTAGCCGAAGTCGAAGTAGTGGAACCCGTTCTCGTACAGGTACATCGAGACGGTGAGGGTGGCGTTGTCCGGCCCGCCGCGGGTCAGGACGTACGGCTCGTCGAAGAGCTGGAGCGTCCCGATGGTGGACAGCACCACGGTGAACAGCAGGATCGGGCGCAGCGCCGGGACGGTGACGGACCAGAACCGGCGCACGGGGCCGGCGCCGTCGACCATGGCGGCCTCGTACAGCTCCTTGGGGATGCCCTGGAGGCCCGCGAGGTAGATCACGGCGTTGTAGCCGGTGTAGTGCCAGGTCATGACGAGGACGACGGCCATCCGGGCCCAGAAGGGGCTGCCGAGCCAGTCGACCTTGGGCAGGCCCACGCCGCCGAGCACCCAGTTGAGGGCGCCCTGCTCGCGGTTGAGGAGGTACGCGAACATCACGCCGGTGGCGACCAGCCCGGTGACCGCCGGCATGAACACCCCGAGCCGCCAGACGGCGCGCCAGCGCACGAACGCCGAGTTGAGGCCGAGGGCGAGGAGCAGGGCCAGGCCGAGCATGACCGGCACCTGGACGGCCAGGATCAGGCCGGTGTTCTTCAGCGCCGTCCAGAACAGCGGGTCGTCGAGGAGGCGGCGGTAGTTGTCGAACCCGGCGTTGCGGGTGTCGGCGCCGGAGCCGGTGGTGAACGACAGCCGCAGCGAGGCGAGGATGGGGTACGCCTTGAACACGGCGAAGGTGGTCAGCGCGGGGGCCAGCAGGAGGTACGGCAGGGCGCGCCGCACGGTGAGGCGCCGTGGTTTCGCCGGGGACCGCCGGACCAGGGCGGCGGTACTCATGCGAGGGAGCGCCGGGTCTGCTGGGCCAGTTGCTCCGCGGCGTCCCGGAGCACGGCCTGCGGGTCGCCGCCCTTGACGAGCACCTTGACCTGCGCGTCGCTGGCGAGCTTGAGGGCGCGGGCGTAGTCGCCGGAGTAGTACGTGGCGTCGGCGCCGTCGTCGAGGAGTCCGGTGAACGTCCGCAGCACGGCCTGGCCGCCGTAGTACGGGCGCTCCTCGGCGTACATCGGGTCGTCGTACGCGGCGGAGAGGGCGGGGAAGACGCCGCCGGAGTCGAACATGTCGTTCATCGAGCGGGGCCTGGTGAGCGCGTACTCGACGAACTTCCAGGCCGCCTTCTGGCGCGGGCTGGAGCCGGCGACGGTGAGATAGGTGGAGTTGACGATCGCCGACCGCTTGCCGCCGTCGGTGACGGCCGGAGGCCGGGTGAGCCGCCACTTGCCGGACTGGTCGGGGAACTGGTCCTCCATGTAGTGCGCCGCCCAGGCGGCGAGCGGGGAGACGGCGACCTTGTCCGCCGAGACGAGCTTGGACCAGCCCTGCTCGCCGGAGGAGTCGCCGATGAGGCCGGCGTCGTCGAGGCGCTTGATGAGCGTGAGGGCCCGTACGGCCTCGTCGGAGGCGAGGGTGATGTTCCCGTCGAGGTCGAAGTAGAAGGCGCCCTGGAGCTGCATGAGCGACTGGAGGAAGTCGCAGTCGGGTCCGGGGGAGGCGGGCTTGTTGAGCCCGATGAGGTACGCGCCGGGATTGGCCGACGTGAAGTCCTCGGCGGCGTCGATGACGTCGTCCCAGGTCGCGAAGGCCGTCGGGTCGAGACCGGCCTTGTCGAACATGTCCTTGCGGTAGAAGAAGCCGAGCGGGTTCACCTCCCACGGCATCGCGCGGGCCTTGCCGTCCTTGTCCAGGACGGTCGGCCACAGGCCCTTGGCGAACCGGTCCTTGTGCTTGTCGGCGCCGAGGGCGGACAGGTCGGCGAGGCCGCCCGGGAACTTCTCCGCATAGCCGGGGAAGTAGTCGCAGCCGATGTGCAGCACGTCCGCGAGCCCCTGACCGCCGGAGGCCATGCCGACGGTGATCTTGTCCCAGATCGCGGGGTTGCCGACGTCCCGCACGTCGACCGTGATGCCGGGGTTGTCCTTCTCGAAGGCGGGGACGACGCCGCGGAGCGCTTCGGCGGCGGTCGTCCAGGACCAGACGGTGACCTTGCCGGTGTCGGCGTCACCGCCGCCGGCGGCGGGGGAGCCGGAACCGGTACACGCGCTGAGCGCGGAGCCGGAGGCGAGGGTGAAGAGGCCGGCACCGGAAACGCGGAACAGACGACGACGCGATATGCCTGACATATCTGACTCCTTGGCGCACAGATGAGGCGAGGGTCGGGTCAACTCCGCCGGGAGCCCGCCGCCCGGAGGGCGGACACGAGCAGGGCGGAGGTGTCGGGGTGGGTGGTGGCGTGGGGGGAGAGCCGGATCCAGTCGCCGCGCAGGGTGGTGGCGAGGCCGGCGTCGAGGAGGGTGCGGTGGAGGAGGGCGGGGTCGAGACCGGGGAGCCGAAGCCGCCCGATGGCGGCGGAGGGGCGGGGGCCGCTGCCGCCACGGGGGCCGCTGCCGCCACGGGCATGGCGGCCACTCGCCACCTCGGCGCCCTCGGCGAGGGCGGCGTCGAGGAGATGACCGAGCGACTCGGCGGCCAACCCGGCGATCTGCTTGACGCCGACGGCGCGTACGAGGTCGAGCCCGGTGCGCAGCGCGGCGACGGCGGGGCCGTCGGGGTTGGTGAACGTGTGCGCGGCGGCGCCGGGCAGGGCGGGATGGGGGTGGGCGGACGACCCGAGGGGGTCCTGCACCCCGGACCACCCGCCGAGCCCGGGCCGGAGCAGATCGGCCACCCGGTCCCGTACGAGCAACAGGGCGGCCCCCCACCCGGAACGCAGCCACTTCTGCCCCCCGGAGGCGAGGACGTCGGCGGCATCGACGGCGAACTCGACGGCGCCGAGGGCCTGCACGGCGTCGACGACGAGGACACGGCGGGGACCGATGAGGTCCTTGATCTCGGCGAGGGGGGTGCGGAACCCGGTGGCGGCATCGACGGCACAGACGGAGACGGCGAGGAGCTGATCGTCGAGATGCGGCCGGACGGTGTCGGCGGTCAGCGGCCCGTCGACCATGCGCACGCGGAGCCCGGCGTGGTGCTCGGCGACGCGGAGCCAGGGATAGACGACGGCGGGAAAGTCCCCCCGGGAAACGAGCACGTCACCGGGCCCGCGGAGGGCGTGGGCGGCGGCGAACATCCCGTGTGAGGTGGAACTGAGCAGGGTGACCTCACGGGGGGAGGCGTCCAGCAGCTCGGCGGCCGCCTGGGAGGCGGCGGCTTCCTCGGCCTGGAACTCGGCGAGCGCTTCGCAGGGCCGCAGCATGGAGGAGTGGGCGGCACGGGCGAGGACGTCGCGGACGTCGGCGGACACGGGCCCGAAGCGGGCGAAGTCGAGGTAGCCGGGGGGCTCGTGGAAGCGCCGCAGGTAGCCCTCGATTTGATCGTTCATATGACGCAAGCTGCCGTTTCATGTGATGGAACCACCAAGATTTGATCGTTCAAACTAGCAGCGGCCGCAGACCCGGACAAGGGATCGGACGAGAGGAGAACCAGAAGGCCGAAGGTCCGGCGGAGCCGGGATACACCAGGCTCTGGGGGCGACTTCTGCCGCCCGGCGTACGCCGGCCGGCCACCCGCACCCGCCTGCGCTCCGCCGCATGCAACTGCGGCGGGTGACCGGAGGGTTCCTTGCAGTCCGCATGGAGGATTGCTGCAGATGGTGATCGGGAACGCCTGTATCAAGGCCACCGACGCTTCGGTTCCGCCGCTGCCTCCCGGATCGCCTCGATCAGCGCCGCCGTTGCCGGCGGATCCGGGGGGGTCCCGTACGTCGCCGCGTAGATCCTCCGTTCCGCCCCCGGGATCTCCGTCGTGTGGATTCCCGCCCCCCGGTGCGCACGCAGGGCCAGGCCCGGGAGGGTCGTGACGCCGAGGCCCGCCGCGACGAGGGCCTGGACCACGACCATGTCGTCGCAGACCGAGTCGATCCGCGGCGTGAAGCCGTGGGTCGCGCAGACCGCGGTCAGTTCGCTCCGGCAGCGTTCGCAGCCGCTGATCCACGGGGAGTCGCGGTGGTGGGCCACCTTGTCGTCCGGGTGACGGCTGACCAGATGGATCGGGTCGTCCGCCACGTGGACGAGGCGGAAGCCGTCGTCCTCCAGCGGGGCGTGCGCGTGGCGGAAGACGAGGGCCACGTCGGCGTCTCCCCGGCGCAGCATCTGCAGCGCCTCGACCGGGTGCCGGTCGGCGATGCCCAGCGCCAGGCCGGGATGGGCTGCGGCCAGTGTCCGTGCCGCCTTCGGGACGATCGTGCTCAGGACGGAGGCGTTCGCCGCCAGGCGTATGCGGCCCGTGCGCAGGCCGACCTGCGCGGCGAGTTCGCCGGTCGCCGCGTCGACGCGGCCGACGATCTCGGCGGCGCGGCGGGCCAGGAGTTCGCCCTCCGGGGTGAGGCGGATGCCTCGGCCCACGCGCTGGACGAGCTTCGCGCCCGTCGCCGCCTCCAGCCGGGACAGGTGGTGGCTCACCGACGGCTGCGAGTAGTGGAGTTCACGTGCGGCTTCGGTCACGGAGCCGTGGCGTGCCACCGCCGCGAGCACCTTCAGCTGGACGAGGTTCAGCACTCATCAAGGATATTGATGTGATGTTCGATGTTCTGGCATTGGACGTCATTCCGCCATCCCGGAATGCTCACCCCCATGGCCAACCTCAGGTGTCACATCTCCCTCTCCCTCGACGGCTACGTCGCCGGACCGAACCAGAGCGCCGAGAACCCTCTCGGCGAGGGCGGCGAGAGCCTCCACGACTGGGTCGTGCCGCTCGCCGCCTGGCGCGACGCGCACGGCAAGGAGGGCGGTGAGGTCAACGCCAGTTCGCAGGTCTTCGAGGAGGCCGTCGAGAACATCGGCGCCGCCGTCATGGGCCGCGGCATGTTCGGGCCCGTCGGCGGCGGGCCCTGGGCCGAGGACGAGCAGTGGACCGGCTGGTGGGGTGAGGAGCCGCCGTACCACTATCCGGTGTTCGTCGTCACCCACCACCCGCGCGCGGCCGTCGAGATGGCCGGCGGGACCACCTTCCACTTCGTCACCGACGGCATCGAGTCCGCGCTCGCGCAGGCGAAGGAGGCGGCGGGCGGCAAGGACGTGATGCTGTGGGGCGGCGGCCGGATCGCCGGGCAGTATCTGGCCGCCGGGCTGCTCGACGTGCTCGAACTGCACGTCGTCCCGGTCCTTCTCGGCGGGGGCTCCCGCCTCCTCGACGGCGTCGACGGCACGCACGTGCGGCTGGAGCAGGTCCGGGCCGTCGAGGGGGAGGGAGTCACGCACCTCAAGTACCTGGTTCATCCCCTACGTTCGGACCGCTGACCCCGTCGTACGCACAGCGCCATCGCCGCCGCCGTGGCCGCCGGCAGCGGCACCGCCGCCGCCTTCGGGGCGTACGCCAGCAGCAGCCCGCCGATCAGGCCCCCCACGAGCAGCGCCGCCAGGATCGCCGTACGCAGGGCGGCGTGGCGGCGGTCGCCCTGCGCGAGGCCGGAGATCAGCGACGTCAGGGTGCCCGTGACGAACGTCGTCGTGATGCCCGCCCGGTCCAGGCCCCGGGCCGCCGCCGTCTGGACGCCCATGGCCGTCGCCGACGCGGCGATCAGCCCGGCGCCCGCGGCCGTTTTGGGCGCGGCGCCCGTCGCCACCCAGCCGGCGAGGAACACCGCGTGCAGGGCGAGCCCCGCGCCGAGGACCCGGACGGAGCCGGCGGGGCGGGTGCGGAGCAGGCGGAAGCCCGCGAGCATGCCGAGGGCGAAGCCCGCGAACGAGGCGGTGCAGCGCAGGACGTCGCCCCGCAGCACCTCCTGCCACGACTCGTCCGACGTGGCCGCCATGCCGACGAGCACCAGGTTGCCCGTCATGTTCGCCGTGAACACCCCGCCCAGGCCCAGGAACGAGATCGCGTCCGTGATCCCCGCGGTGACGGTGAGGAGGATCAGGGCCGTGTCCGTGCGCAGCGTCACCCCGCCCTTCGCGGGAGCGACCGCAGGGCGGGCCGCCGTTGCAGTCGTCACGCGGCTCCCGTCGCCACTTTCCGTTCGAACGCCGCCAGCGCCGCCGCGCCGACCGCCTTGTCCTGGTCGCCGTTGCCGCCGCTGACCCCCACGGCGCCGACGACCTCGCCCTCGTACACGATCGGGAAGCCGCCCACGAACGCCGCGAAGCGCCCCGGGTGCATGTGCTGGATCCCGAACGCCTCGTTCCCGGGCAGCGCCGGGCCCTTCGGTTCCTCGTTGAACAGGTGCGTCGCCCGCTGGTGGCCGGCGGCCGTGAACGCCTTGGCGATGGCGATCTCCACGCCCGTCAGCCGCGCGCCCGTCATCCGGTGCAGGGCGATCGGGTGTGCGCCGTCGTCGGCGATGCAGACGGTCTGCCTGACGCCGATCCGCGCCGCTTCCGCCTCGGCGGCCTCCAGCATGACCAGGGCGTCTTCGAGGGTGAGCCGGTGAATCCTGTGCATGGGAGTCTCCTCAGTACGCGCAGTACACGGTCTTCGTGTCCGTGACGAACTCCAGCGCCGTCCGCCCTCCTTCGGGGAAGGCGCCGGAGCTGGACGCGCCCCAGCCGCCGAAGGGCGGCGCGACGCCGTTGCCGGTGGTGCGTTCGTTGACCTTCACGACCCCGCAGCGCGCCGCGCGCAGGAAGCGGTGCGCGGTGCCGAGGTCGCGGGTGTGGATCGCGGTGACCAGCCGGTGCGGGTCCGCGTTGATCCCGGCCAGCGCCTCCCCGGGGCCGGCCACCGGCACCACCGACAGCAGCGGCCCGAACAGCTCGCCGGTGTTCACCGGATGGTCCGCCGGTACGTCGGTCAGCACCGCCGGCAGCACCCAGTGCCCCGCGGGATCCGCCCTCGGCGCCAGCGATCCGCGCCCCGCGACGACGGCGCCCGCGGCGACGGCCGAGTCGAGCAGCCCGGTGAGGCGGGTGCGCTGCCCGGCGGTGGCGGCGGGGCCGATGTCGGCGCCCGGGTCGTCGCCGCGGCCAGCGGTCAGCTTCGCGGCCCGCTCCGCCAGCAGCGCGGTGAACTCCGCCGCCACCGACCGCTCCACCAGTACCCGGTCCGTCGCCGTGCACACCTGCCCGGTGAGCCCGAAGGCCCCGGCCGCGACCTCCGCCGCCGCGCGCGGCAGGTCGGCGTCGGCGCAGACCAGGGCGGCGTTGTGCCCGCCCAGCTCGAACTGGACCCGGGCCGCGGGCCCGACCGTGCTCCGCAGCACCGCGCCGACCCGGTCGGAGCCGGTGAACGTCACGGCCCGTACCTCCGGCGCGCCCGCCAGCGCCGCCATCGCCGCCGGGTCGTCGCCCTGGACGACCCGCAGCACGTCCTCCGGCACCCCGCCGCGATGGCAGGCCGCGGCCAGCCGCGCGCCGACGCCGGGCGTGACCGGCGATGGCTTGAAGACGACGGTGTTCCCGGCGGCCAGCGCGGGGGCGATCTTCCGGGCGGCGAGCGAGACCGGGAAGTTCCACGGGGTGATGGCGACGACGACGCCGAGCGGCACGCGCAGCGTCCAGGCCGCGACACCCGGGCTCTCGCCGGGGTACGTCGCCCCCTCCACCAGGTACGCGAGCTGGGCCGCGAGCCGGAACTGCTCGACGGTCCTGGCCACTTCGCCGCGCGCCGAGCCGAGCGTCTTGCCCTCTTCGCGGCAGATCAGCAGCGCCAGCCCTCCGGCGTCCGCCGCCAGCTCCGCGGCGGCGCCGTGCAGCGCCTCGGCGCGGCGCCCCGCGGGAGCGGCGGCCCACCCGTCGAAGGCCCGATGCGCGGTCCGTACCGACTCGGCGGCCTCGGCGGGAGCGGTGGCCGCGACCTCGGTGACGGTCTCGCCGGGGGACGCCGGGTCGGTGGAGCGCAGCACGGCCGGGGCGGCGGCGGGATCTGGGGCCGTCATCGCCGTGCCCCCGGCCAGGTCGGTTTGCCCGGACTCTGGTGTGCAAGTGCTTTTCTCGACAAGATGACCTCCACGTCCTCATCGGCCGGGCAGCGCGTCGTGGTTCCCGTGACGTTCCTCGTTCCTCGTCCCTAGCTTTGGCGTTTCCGGCCGAGGCGGCTTCGTACAATCCGCACCATCGCCGCAGGAGGATGTAGGCAGATGGCACACGACACATCGCACAAACTGCACATGACGGTGGAATCGCTGCTCGCCGAGCCCGTGTTGCGCGGGCGGCTGCTGGGCGGCAAGGCCGGGCTGCGCCGCGAGGTGACCTGGTGCCTGCCGCTGGCCGAGCTGCCGCCGCCGCCCGGCGCCGACCGGCCCGCGGCCGGCGAGGACCTCGCGGGCATCGCGGTCTACGCCCCGGCCGCCGAACTCGTCGCCGCACCCGACTCCCGCAGACTGCTCTCCGGGCTCGCCGCCCGCGGCGCCGCCGCCGTGCTCGCCCGGCTCCAGCAGGGCACCGAACCCGACCTCGGCCCGCTCATGCGCGCCGCCGACACCGCCGGGCTGCCCCTGGTGCGGCTGGCGCCCGAGGCGGACTACCACCGCGTCGGGCGGCTGGTGGCGGTGAAGTCGATCGCCGACACGGCGCACGTGCTGGAGTACAGCGTCCGCGTCCACCGCACCCTCGGCGAGGTCTTCGCGTCCGGCTCGGGACTGCCCGCGCTGGCACGCTCGATGGCGACGCTGTCCGGCGGCTCGGTGCTGATCCTGGACCGCGGCGGCGAACTCCTGGCCCGCGCCGAGCGCGACCGGGCCGCCTCCGACGCGGAGTGGCAGGAGCTGGCGGACGCCGTCCACGCCAAGGCGGGCGGGGCCAGGCCGCACGCGCCGCTCGCCGGGCACCCCGGCCGTCACGTCGGAGGGGCCCGCGACCTGGACGTGGCCGCCCCATGGGGCGAGCGGCTGCACGTGGTGTGCGCGCCGGTGGGCGTGGCGGGGGAGCCGTACGGGACGGTGGCCGTGGTCGAGCCGGTGCTCGCGCCGGAGTCCCACGCGCTCGCGCAGCACCGGGTGATCGTGGAGCAGGGGGCGCCATTGGTCGCGTCGGAGATCCTGCGGCAGCGGTCGGTCACGGAGGCGGAGGAGCGCTCGCGGGACGACTTCCTGGACACGCTGGTGCACGCCCGGTTCACGGATGCACACGAGCTGGAGGCGCGGTCGCGGCACTACCGCTTCGACATGGACGCGCGGCACGCCGTCTTCGTCGTCTCCATGCCGGCGGCGAGCGCGGCGCGGGCGCAGGCGGTGCAGCGGGCGGTCGCGGGGGTGGCGGACGCGGGCAGCGCGGGGGTGGCAGGCGGCTTTGGCGGTACGGGCCAGGGGACGGCGGGCGCGGCGCCGGGGCACGGCAAGGGGTTCACCATGGCGACGCTGATGGGCCGGCTGCTGGTCGTCGTCGCCGAGTTCGCGGCGGCCGACGCCGCGGCGCCGTTCGACGCGCAGGCCGAGAAGTCGGCGCTGCAGCGGTACGGGCGGTGGCTGCACCGGCTGGTGACGGGCCGGGCGGACGCCGCCGCGCAGATCGCGTACGGCCGGGCGGCCACGGGCGCGGCGGGGGTGGCGGCGAGCTTCCGGGAGGCGCGGATCACGCTGGAGCTGTCGGGGCGCGTGCAGGTGCCGGAGGTCTGCGGGTACGCGGAGCTGCGGGTGTTCGCGGCGGTCGAGGAGGCGGCGGCGAGCGCGCAGGGGCGGGAGTTCGCGCGCGAGGTGCTGGAGCCGCTGCGCCGCGCGGACGGCCAGACGGGCAACCTGGAGCAGGTCGTGCTCGCCTACATCGCCGAGTCGGGCAACCTCAACGCGGCGGCGCGGCGGCTCCAGCTCCACCGCAACACGATGCTCTACAAGCTCGAACGGGCCTCGCGGGCGCTCCAGATGGACGTACGGTCCGCGGAGACGCAGTTCACGGTCTGGCTGGCGCACCGCATCCAGACGCTGAACGACTCGCTGCGGGTGCTCCAGGCGGAGCTGTCACCCCCGGCGTAGCGGCGGGCGCCTCAGCGGCTGCGCACCGGAAGGGGCCGCGCCGGTGCGGCCGCGGCGTCGGGCTGCGGGTCCTTGCCGGCGAAGGAGAAGACGAAGGCCGCCGCCGCCAGGGCCGCGCCGGCGCTGAAGACCCAGACCAGCCGCTCCGGTTCGGTGCCCAGCAGGGCGACGGAGGCGGTGCCGAGGGCGGTGGCGCCGAACCGTACGAGGTTGAAGAGCCCCAGCCCCGCGCCCGTACGCCCCGCCCGGGACCGGGACGCGCCGGTCGCCGCCGGGGTCTGGATGAACGCCACCCCCGCGCCCAGCGCCAGCAGCGCCGCGACCAGCGGTGGCGCGGCCCCGTGCCACCCGGCGACGGCGGCCAGTGCGCCGAGCCCCGCGAGCAGCGTCAGCAGTCCCCCGCGCATGGCGGCCCGGCCGCCGAACCGCTCGGTCGCCCGCCCCGCGACGGGCGCGAGGGACGCCATGGCCAGCGGCAGCGCGAGGACCACCAGCCCGGTGGTGCCCTCCGGCATGCCGTGCGTCTCGACCAGGTAGACCGGCGCGGCGAGCAGCGTGGCCCCCAGCGCGTACATCTGCGCGGCGGCGGCGAACGACGAGCGCAGATACCGCACTTCGATCAGGTGCCGGGGCCGCAGGAAGGCCCCCGGCCGGCCCCGCTCCACCCACAGGAACGCGGCCAGACACAGCAACCCGGCGCCGGCGAGCCCCCACACGGCGGGGGAGCCGATGCCCTGCGACGGCACCGCGGAGGTGGCGGCCAGCACCAGGGCGGCACCGCCGGTGACGGTGAGCGCGCCGCGCCAGTCGAGGCGGGTACGGGCGGGTGGTTCCGGCGGTCTGGGGAGCAGCAGCCGGCCGCCGAGCACGACGAGCGCGGACAGCGGCACGATCTGCCAGAACACCGCGCGCCAGCCCAGGAACTCCGCGAGCAGCCCGCCGGTCGTCGGCCCGAGCGCCTGCCCGGCGCCGTTGGCCGCCGCCCACAGCGACAGCGCCCGCCCGCGCCGCTCCTCCCCGAGCACCTGTACCACCAGCACCATCACCACGGGCAGCACGGGCGCGGCGGCGAGTCCCTGCAGCATCCGGAAGGCCACCAGAATCGGCAGGCTCGGCGCCAACGCGGCCCCGGCGGAGCCGACCAGCACGCCGGACATCGCCCAGCACAGGACGCGGCGGTGGCCGAACCGGTCGCCGAGCCAGCCGGAGACGGGCATGAGGGCGGCCAGGGTCACGGGGAAGGCGGTGGCGACGAGCACACCGCGGCTGAGGGGGGCGTCGAGGTCGGCGAGGATCGAGGTCATCGGGACGTTGACGACGGTGTTGGCCATCGTGGTGGTCACGGTGGCGGTGAGCACGGGGAGCAGGCCCCACCGGCTGGGCCGGCGGGCGGGGGTGGTGGCCGAGGCGGTCCTGGCAGGGGGCACGGCGGCCGGTACGGACTCGGCGGCGGGCGCGGGCGCAGCCCCGCGCCCGGGCCGTGTCGCCGGTGACGGCGCCTCCTCCGGGGCGGCCTGCCGCGTTGCGGCGCCGCGGCGCCACGGGCGGACGCGCCTCATGGGCGTACGGCCGCCGTCAGTTCGACCTCCACCGGCGCCCCCGAGGGCAGCGACCGGACCCCGATCGCCGACCGCACCGGCAGCCCCGCTTCGGGCGCGGCCTCGCGGAGCCCCGCGGTGGCGCCGTCCGCGACGGCCGACAGATCGGTGAACCCGTCGACGCACGCCACGTACACCGTCATCCGCAACAGCCGCCGCAGCCGCCCCGCGTCGCCATCAAGCGCCGCGACGATCGCCGCGACGGCGTTACGCGCCGCGAGCCCGGCGGCGTCCCGGGCCACCGCGGGGCCGATGTCGCCGCCGACGAGCCCGGTGACGGTCAGCCGCCCGCCGGCCCGCGGCGTCATCCCCGCGCTGAGCGCGAGCCCGCCGTCGACGACGGCGGCCCGGTAGTCCCCCTGCGGCACGGGTGCGGCGGCCCCGGCCCCCGTTCCCGTACCGCCGGAGTCCCCGGCCCCCGGCACCGGAACCCCGGACTCCTCCGTCTCCGGCGCCGTATTCCCGGACACCGCACCTCCCTCAGACACCGAGCGCCACCCCGTCCTGCCGCGGGTCCGCGCCGCCCAGCAGGCAGCCCCGTTCCGTGTCCGCGGTGATCACCATGGCGCTGCCGCCCGCGCCCCACGGCCCCGAGTCGGTGACCGCGTGTCCGCGCTCCCGCAGCTCCGCCAGCACCGCCGCCCCCAGCCGCGACTCGCACCGCAGCTCCTCCGGCTGCCCGATGACGTCCGCGTCGCTGCCCGGGTGGATGAAGAACCGCGGTGCCTCCACCGCCGCCTGCGGGTCGAGGCCGTGGTCCACCAGGTGCGAGATGAGCTGCGTGTTCCACTGCACCTGGCCGTCGCCGCCCGGGGTGTTCCCGACGTGCTCCAGAGCGCCCGCCGCGTCCGTGACGACCCAGGCGTTCAGCGTGTGCAGCGGCCGGCGGCGCGGGTGGACCGCGTTGGGGTGGCCGGGTATGAGGTACGCGCCGCGGCCCAGGCGGTTGTTGAGCAGCACGCCGGTGCCGGGGACCGTGACCTTGGAGCCGAACGTGAACGCCAGCGAGTGGATGTAGCTCACCGCGCGCCCCTCCGCGTCCACGGCGACCATCGACGTCGTGTCGCCGTCCGCGGGCCCCGCCGCACCCGGCGGCGCCTCGCCGCGCGCGAGGCGTTCGCGCGCCGCGGCGACCGCGGCAGGCGTGAGCGTCTCCCGCCACACCTCGGTGTCGCTCGCGCAGCACTCCACGCGGTCCGCGAAGGACAGCCGGGCCGCCGACGCCAGCAGGTGCACGGCGTCGGCGCCCAGCGGGGCGAGGGCGCCGAGGGTGCCGTCGCAGAGGGCGAGTTGCTGGAGGGCCATCCAGCCCGGGGTGGGGGGCGGGGTCTGGTGCACGGTACGGCCGCGGTATTCGGTGCTGATCGCGCTCTGCGGCGCCACATCGCCGCAGAGCGCCCACTCCTCGCCGCTGAACGGTGCGCCCGCCGCGCGCAGGGCGGCTGTCGCCCGCTCCGCGAACGCGCCGGTGTAGAAGGCGGCGGGGTCCGCGGCGAGGGTGCGTATCGTCGCGGCCAGGTCCGGCTGCGCCAGCCGGTGGCCGACGGCGGGCGGGCGGCCCGCGGGCAGCAGGTTCGTGAGCGCGTCGGCGTCGGCGGCGAGGAGTCGCTGCTCCTCCGCGATGTCGCGCCGGGTCTTCGCGGTGCAGGGCAGGCCGCCGTCGGCGGCGCGGGCCGCGGGGGCCCACAGCTCGGCGAGCTCGCGGGTGGCGCCCGCGGCGTGCAGGGCGGCGAGGGCGGCGGGCGCGCCGGGTACGGCGACGGAGAGCGGGCCGGCGAGCGGCACGGCGTCGTGGCCCTGGGCCGCGTAGAAGTCGAGGTCGCCGCCGTCGGGCCCGTAGCCGCTGCCGGAGACCGTCCACACCCGGCCGTCCGGCTCCCGTACGACGGCGAAGGCGTCGCCGCCGATGCCGCACTGGCCCGGCAGCGCGAGCCACGACATCGCGGCCATCGCCAGCGCCGCGTCCACGGCGTTGCCCCCGTCGCGCAGCACGGCGGCGCCGGCGAAGGTGACGGCGGGGTGCGCGCTCGCGGCCATGCCGCCGGCGGAGAGCACGGGGGTACGGGGCGGGCGCTGCTGCTCAAGCTGCTGCTGGACGGACGGCTGCTGCGACTCGTACGACTCGGCCATGCGGCGAGTATCCGCCCGGGGGTACCGAAGATCCATGTGCAATCTGCCCCCGGATCCGGCGACCTCCTTGTGCGCCCCGCACATTCCGGACCCCCGGCAACGGCCGGGACCCCGCCGGGAAACGATGCGGAAACTCCGGGGTCTTCCCGCCCGCACAGTGCACAAATAATGTGCCGGACAATGTGCACCCTCCCCCTGTGGCCTGGCAGAAACGGTCGCCAGAGTGCCGCACAACCATCGGACTTCGGCCGTCCGGCAGCAGTGCCGGGAGCCGGGTAGGGAGTGCGGACGTGGAGCTGACTGCTGCGCACTGGACGTATCTCGCGGGGGTTGTCGTCATCATCGGCGTGATGATCGCGCGGCGTAATGTCGTCGTTCCCGCGGTCGTCGCCACCTTTTTCACGGCCTGGTTCTACAGCGGCAGCCTCGTCAAGGGGCTGGCCGCGATCTTCTCCGCGAGCCTGACCGCGGCCGGGGAGCTTTTCAGTATTTTCCTCATCATCGCCCTCATCACCGCGCTGCTCGGCGCGATGCGCGCGATGGGTGCGGAGCGGCGCATGGTGGTGCCGTTCCGTGCGCTGATGCGCAACGGGCGCATGGCGTTCCTGGCTCTCGCCGGCGTCACGTACTTCATCAGTCTGTTCTTCTGGCCCACGCCCGCCGTGCCGCTGATCGGCGCGATCCTGCTGCCCGCGGCGATCCGGGCCGGGCTGCCGGCGGTGAGCGCGGCGGCGGCCATCGCCATCGCGGGGCAGGGCATGGCGCTGTCCAGCGACTACGTGATCCAGGTGGCGCCTGGACTGTCCGCGAAGGCGGCGGGGGTGGAGACCTCCGCGGTCGCGGACCGGGCGATGGTGCTGTCGGTGATCACCGGGGTGGTGGCGCTGACGCTGGTGTATCTGAAGGGGCGGCGCTCCTTCGGCACGGTCAGCGAGGAGCACCGACTGCGCTGGGAGGCCGAGGCGGAGGCGGTGTCCGCGGACGGCGGGGGAGAGTCCCTCGGCGGTACGGGGGCGGGGCGCCCGGCGCGTACGGCGGCGGCGTCCGGCGGGTCCGCGGGGACGGCGACGAAGCTGCTCAGCCCGCCGGGGGGCGCGGGGCCGGGCGGCAGCGGAACCGATTCTGCTACCGGCTCCGGCTCCGGCTCGGGTACGGACCGCCAGCCGGACTCCGCGCCCGGCCCCGACTCCTGCGACACCCCCGGCGTACCCGTGCGCCGCTCCCGCGCGTTCGCCCTCATCGTGCCGCTGACCTTCGCCGCCATCGTCGGCTACATGCTCCTCGGCAAGTTCACCGGCGCCGTCACCGAGGTCCAGGGCGGCGAGGCCGCCGGGCTCGTCGGCGGGGTCGCGATGCTGCTGCTCTTCGCCGCGGTGTTCTGCACCGACGGCAAGGACGGCCTGACCACCGCCGCGGACCACGTCGTCGACGGGCTCGTCTTCGCGTTCAAGGCCATGGGCGTCGTCGTGCCCATCGCCGGGTTCTTCTTCCTCGGCAACGTCGACTTCATCACCCAGATCACCGGCGTGCAGGACGACGATCCGCCGGCGCTGCTCTTCGACCTCGTCACCGCCGTCGACCAGTACATCCCCGACGTCGGCTTCATCGTGGCGTTCGCCATCCTGATCATCGGCATGATCACCGGCCTGGAGGGCTCCGGCTTCGCCGGCCTGCCGCTGACCGGCTCGCTCTCCGGCTCCCTCGGCCCGGCCGCGGACGTCGACCCGGCGACGCTGGCCGCCGTGGGGCAGATGGGCTCGGTGTGGACCGGGGGCGGCGTGCTCATCGCCTGGTCCTCGCTGCTGGCGGTCGCGGGGGTGGCGCGGGTGCCGGTGCAGGAGATCGTCCGGCACTGCTTCGTGCCGGTCGTCGCCGGTCTGGTGACGGCCACCGCGCTGGCGACCGTCCTCTTCTGACGCCCGCCCGGGGCGTACCCGGTGGCGAAGCCGGCGACGGTCCCGGCACAGTGCACAGAGATTCCGCACAGGGCTGTGCACAAACACCATCCTCGACTCCCCCGCACGCTGCCTACTTTGGTGGCACACGGACCGCGGAAAGGACGCAGCAGATGACCGAACTGCTCTCTAGAGACGAATTCCGCAGCGCGCTCGAAGAGGCCATCAAGGGCCGCGAGGCGAAGAACGCCTCCTTCAGTACCGCGTGGGCGGAAGGGCAGCTCAAGCGCGAGCACTTCGCCCGCTGGGCGGAGAACCACTACCACTACGTCGGCCCGTTCGCCGACTACCTGGGATACATCTACGGAAACACCCCGGACGAATTCACGGGCGCCAAGGACTTCACGCTCCAGAACATGTACGAGGAGGAGCTGGCGGACATCCGCCACACCGACCTCCTCATCCGCTTCGCGGAGGCGTGCGGCACCACCAAGGAGCGCATCGAGGACCCCTCGAACATGAACCCCGTCACCCGCGGCCTGCAGTCCTGGTGCTACGCGGTCGCCATGCGCGAGCACTTCGTGGTCGCCACCGCCGCGCTGGTCGTGGGCCTGGAGTCGCAGGTGCCGAGCATCTACAAGAAGCAGATCGTGCCGCTGCGGGAATCGTACGGATTCACCGAGGACGAGATCGAGTTCTTCGATCTGCACATCACCTCGGACGTGGTGCACGGCGAGCGCGGATACCAGATCGTGCTCGACCACGCCGACACCCCGCGGCTCCAGCAGCGGTGTCTGCAATTCGTCCGCTGGGGCGCGGAGATGCGCTACTCGTACACCCAGGCGCTCTACGACCACTACGTCCGGCCGGACCTGGAGCCGGCCGCGGCCGCCGCCTGAAAGGACCGCGGGCCGGCAGACGGCGGCGGCCGGACGCGACATTCCGGCCGCCGCCGTCTCTTCATATCCGGAGGAGCACATGTCCGAATGGACGCGGGTCGCCGAACTCACCGACGTGAGCCGGCGGAGAAATAAGCTGGTGGCGCTCGGGGAGGAGCGGGTCGCGCTCTTCTACGCCGACGGCGAGGTGTTCGCGTTCCGCGACGCCTGCGTGCACAAGGGCAAGTCGCTGGCGCGCGGCACCGTGCTGCACGGCCGGGTCGTCTGCCCGGGGCACCAGTGGGCGTTCGACCTGCGCACCGGGCAGGCGGACGACCGCGAGGAGTGCCAGCCGCGGTACGAGGTACGGGTCGCGGACGGCGGCGTGTGGCTGCGTCCGGCGGCCCTCGCGGGCTCCGCCGCGGTGTCCCCGGCCGCCGCTGCCGCACCCGCCCGCATACCGGCCGCACCGGCGAACTCCGTACCCCCGTCCGCCACTCCGCCGTCCGTCCCGTTCCCGGTCCCACCCACCGCCGCCACCCAGGAGTGACCCATGCCCGACACCCCCAGGAGCGTCGTCGTGATCGGCGCCAGCCAGACCGCGGCCGTCGCCGCGCGCACTCTGCGCCGGCGCGGCTTCGACGGCGGCATCGTCCTCGTCGGCGACGAGCCGCACGCCCCGTACCAGCGGCCCCCGCTCAGCAAGGAGCTGCTGGAGGGCGCCGCCGACGACTCCGACGCGGCGCTGCTCTCCGAGCAGTGGTGCCGCGACAACGCCGTCGAACTGCGCCTCGGCACCGCCGCCCGGCGCATCGACACCGCCGCGGGCGCCGTGGAACTGGCCGACGGCACGACCGTCCCCGGCGACCGGTTCCTCCTCGCCACCGGCGCGAGCGCCCGGCGGCTGCCGGGCGTGGCGGAGGACGACGAGCGGATCGTCCACCTCCGCGGGCTGGACGACGCGCTGCGGCTGCGCTCGCTGCTGCGCCCCGGCGGCCGGCTGGTGATCGTCGGAGCGGGCTTCGTCGGCTCGGAGGTGGCCTCGACGGCGCTGGCCCGCGGGGTGCGGCCGGTGGTCATCGAGCAGGCCGCGGTGCCCCAAGCGCGGGTCCTGGGCGAGGAGATGGGCCGCTTCTGCGCGGACGTCCAGCGCGCCGCGGGGGTGGAGCTGCACACCGGCGAGACCGTCGCGTCGGTACGGACCGGGCCCACCGGCGTCGTCGTCACCACGGAGTCCGGGCTGCGGGTCGAGGGGGACGCGGTGGTCGTCGCGGTCGGCGCGGTGCCCAACACCGCGGTGGCGCGGGCCTCGGGGGTCGCGGTGGAGAACGGCGTCCTCGTCGACGAACACTGCCGCACCAGCGTCCCGGGCATCTTCGCCGCGGGCGACGTGGCCAACCACCGGCACCCGCTGTACGGGCGGTGGGTGCGGGTGGAGCACTTCGACAACGCGAACAAGCAGGGAATGGTGGCGGCGAAGAACATCCTGGGCCGGACGGCGGTGCACGGGGAGCCGCACTGGTTCTGGTCCGATCAGTTCGGCCTCAACCTCCAGCACGTCGGGCACGCACGGGCGTGGGACCGGCTGGTGGTCCGCGGCTCGGTGGCGGAGCGCGACTTCACCGCTTTCTACCTCGAAGAGGGCGTGCTGCGGGCCGCGTTCGCGGCGGAGCGCGGCGGGGACGTGAGGGCGGCGAAGGAACTGATCGCGAGGGGCGCGGCGCCGGACCCGGCGCGGCTGGCGGACGAGGACGCGGACCTGGCGGAGCTGGCGGAAGAGGCGGCGGCGGAGCCGGCGCTGGCGGGAGGAAACTGACGATGCCCGACACCGGGAACGCGACGTACGTACGGGTCGCCCGCTCCGGCCAGGTCCCGGAGGGAGTGGTGCGCCGCTTCTTCGTCGGCGACAAGGAACTGGCGGTCTCCCGCTTCGAGGGCGAGGTCTACGCGAGCGCCAACTACTGCACGCACCTGGCCTGCCACCTGTCGTCCGGCAAGGTCACGGAGGACGGGCTGCTGTGCTCGTGCCACGGCAGCGTCTTCGACTTCGCCACGGGGGAGCCGCTGTCGCCGCCCGCGGTGAAGCCGATCAAGGTGTACGAGGTCCGGGAGGAGAACGGGGAGATCCTGGTGGCGGGGCTGGAGTAGGAGAAGGGGAGGGGGCGCGGGCGGGCCGAGGCGACACCGGGTGCGTGCTGTCGGGCCGCCGCCCCCGCGCTAGCGGGCCGGCGCTCCCCGGCCGTCCGGGAAGCGGGTCACGTAGCGGCGCTGCCACGGGGTCTCCACCGCACGGCGGTGGTAGTGCTCCCGTACGTACGCCACCGCCCGGCCCGCCGGGACGCCGTCCAGCACCGCGAGGCACGCCAGCGCCGTTCCCGTACGGCCCACCCCGCCGCCGCAGGCGACCTCGACCCGCTCCCCCTCCGCCCGCTCCCACGCCTCCCGCAGCGCCGCCTCCGCCGCGCCGCGGTCGGCCGGCAGGCGGAAGTCGGGCCACCGGACCCAGCGGCTCTCCCACGCCGTCTCCGGCGCGGGGCCGCCCAGCAGGTACACCCCCAGCTCCGGGTCCTGCCCCGCGGGCGCCGGCTTGCGCAGCCCGCGCCCGCGCACGTACCGCCCGGACGGCAGCCGCATCACCCCGGCCCCGGTGGGCTCCCACGTCTCGCTCATGCCGCCGAGCGTAGCCGCGGGAGCCCGTCCGCCGGGGGCGTACGCCCTTCTGCCCGGCCCCTTACTGCCTGATTACTGCCTGACGGCGATGCGCGCCGGCGACGGCGGCGCCAGCGGGGCCTCGGGCGAGCTGGCGTTCTGCAGGTACGTGACCAGTGCCGCGGTGTCCGTCACGTCGCCGCCCTGGCGGCCCGTACCGTCCTTGAACGCCGTGAACCCGTCACCGCCCTCGGCGAGGAACTCGCTGACGGTGACCCGGTACTCCCGGTCCGCCACCACCGGTTCGCCCGCCACCCGCACGCTCGCCGCGTCGAGCCGCGCGCCGCCCTCGCGGCGCAGATCCACCGCGTACGACAGCTCCGCAGACGGCTGGAGGAACCGGGGGCTGTTCTCGTTCGCGCCGGAGAAGCCGTTCCGCAGCGCCTCGACCAGCTGCCCTCGGGACCTTCCGGGGACGCCCGGGTCAGCTCCAACTGCCGGTCGTAGTCCGCCTGGTCGAAGAACTCCGACTGCTTGTCGCCGTCCTCCGCCTGTTCGGAGGCCGCGGGGTCGTCGGCCAGGATGCTGCGGCGCCCGCCGGTACCTCCAAGGGCGACGACGTGAAGACCCGCCACCTGGTCGACGCCGCCAGGGCCGCCGGGGAACCCGCACCTCGTCTACATCTCCGTCGTCGGCGCCGACCGCACCCCGGTCGTCAGCGGCCTCGACCGCGCGATGTTCGGCTACGTGGCCGCGAAGCGCGCCTCCGAGGAGATCGTCGCCGGATCCGGCCTGCCGTGGACGACGCTGCGCGCCACCCAGATCCACGAGCTGACGCTGAAGACGGCCCGCGCGATGGCCCGCATGCCGGTGCTCCCGGCCCCCTCCGGCTTCCGCATCCAGCCGATCGCCGCCGCGGAGGTCGCCGACCGCCTGGCGGAACCGGCGCTCGCCGAGCCCGCGGGCTCGTGGCGGAGAGGGGCGGCCCGCGCACGTACGACATGAAGGACCTCCTCCGCGGCTACCTGAAGGCCGCGGGCCGGCGCCGCCCGGTCATGCCGATGCGCATGCCGGGCAGGGCGGCGGCGGCCTTCCGCGCGGGCGCCGACCTGACCCCCGAGCACGCGGTGGGACACCGGACGTGGGAGGACTTCCCCGCCGCGGCGACGGCGGCGGACTGACTCCCCTCCCCGCTCCCCCGGGGGGCCGGCCACGAGACGTACGGGCAGGCGGCAGGGAGACTGACGATCTCGCCCCCGTCATATTCGATCATTTGCTGTGCCGAACCCGCGTGAATAGGAAAGATCGAAAAACAGGAGCATTTCCGCCTGCCCGTGAGCGGTCGGTCAGGCGCCTTGCTGGCGTCAACTGGGCGGCTCTATGATGAGAGGGCTCCACCGGGCCGGGGTGGAGCGTTTTGGGGGGCACGTGCTGAATTCCGTGGTGGCCACCTTGATTGGTGGCGGGATCGCCTTCGTATCCGCGTACTTCACGCTTCGAAGAACCCAGAAGTTCCAGCAATGGAACGACCGTTCGCTTTCGCTCCTTCCGTTACAGCAGAACGCCATTCAGAAAGTCTGGTCGGCACTGCTGAGAGCGAGACTCCACGAACCCCTGTCCGAGGAGGAGCGGCAGGAGGTCCTGGGCCTGACGATCTGGCTCCCGCCGGACCTCAGAGTCCTGTGCATCCGCGCCCTCGGCGACGAGAACTCGATCGCACCGGCGCAGGAGCGGCTGACCGAGTACGTGAAGCAGATCGAGAGCGGGAAGAATGGCTGACGAAGAACTCCAGAGCGCACTCGACCAGTACGAGCAGGACGCGGAGTCCCGCCGGAGGGACATCCTCCAGACGCTGGAGCAGGAGCCGCCGGACGTCGTCCAGTCCGTCGACATGACCACCGTCGTCCTGACCATGAACCCCAAGATGCTGCCGCACGAGGACATCGACGCCGAAGTGCTCCTCGGCAGCATCGAGGAGAAATTCCACCTGAATATCGATCCGCCGGAAGTCCTCTCGCATGTGCGCGAGATCAGCGAAGCCTCCGAGTGGTCGAAGCTGGAGATCCTGAAGTTCGCGCTGCGGCAGAAAGACCTCGACTTCTCCCGCGGCCGGGTGTCGATCGGCCGGAACAGCTACGTACCGATCACCGCGGTGTCGGTGACCAGCGAGAAAATCCTCGTGATGGTCGACGGCCGCACGGAGATCGGCGAGTACGTGGCGGCGGAGGTATTCGAGAGGATGTGGCGCGCGGCGGGCGTACCGAAGCGCTGGGAGAGCCGCGAAGTCCAGGAGAACATCCAACTCAAGTCGTACGGCACCCTCACCCGGGTCAACCTGGGCTGCGACCTGCTCACGCTGCTGGCCCCGTCCTTCGTCGGCTTCCTGGACAGCAACCTCCGCGACGGGATGGCGGCGGAGATGATATCCCGGTCGAGCCACGACAGCTTCGCGGCACCGGGGGAGGTGGTGTCGACGTTCAACGTGGACGAACTCGACTTCAAGGTGAACGTCTTCGACCAGCGCACGGGGCGTGCGGAACAGTCGATGATCAAGCTCAGCGTGATGAACCGGGACGACATGGGACGCGGGGTCTTCAACTTCTTCACGGAGCTGCCGACGGAGCGGCACTTCGAACTGGTGGAGCGGATGGCGTCGGTGGTCCAGAAGGAACGGGACACGCGGGCCTGAGCCACGCGCCGTTCGTCACCGGGGCCGCCACTATGTTGGGCGGCACCGGTGACACTGGTGATGTCGGGGGTACCGGAAGTACTGGCGGCACCTGCGGCACTGGCAGCACCGGCGGCTAGGAGGCGGTTCATGTACCGGGGCGAGGACCCTCGTCAGGTGATCGACAACACGGTCCCGCACTCCGCGCGGGTGTGGAACTACCTCCTCGGTGGCAAGGACCACTACCAGGCCGACCGCAGAGCGGCCGACGCGTACAAGGAGACCTTCCCCCAGATCACCGACATCGCGCGCACGGACCGCGCGTTCCTGGGCCGCGCCGTGCACTACCTGGCCGCGGAGGCCGGGATCCGCCAGTTCCTCGACATCGGCACCGGGCTGCCGACGATGAACAACACCCACGAGGTCGCGCAGCGGGCGGCGCCGAGCGCGCGCATCGTCTACGTCGACAACGACCCGATGGTCCTCACCCACGCCCGCGCCCTGCTCACCTCCACCCCGGAGGGCACCTGCGACTACATCCACGCCGACCTCCGCAACCCCGAGGCGATCGTCGAGGGCGCGGCGGATTCGCTGGACTTCACCCGCCCGGTGGCGCTCACACTGCTGGGCATCCTGCACTTCCTCCGCGACTACGACGAGGCCCGGAGGGCCGTCCGCCACCTGCTGCAAGCGGTGCCGCCGGGCAGCTACGTGGCCCTCACCCACGCGACGCTGGACCCGTCCCTGGGCGGTACGGAGGTGGCGGCCCAGAACCGGCGGGCGCAGGACGAGTACAACGCGTCGGCGGCGGTGCCGCTGACGCCGCGGACGCGGGAGGAGATCGCGGGGTTCTTCGAGGGGCTGGAGGTGATCGAGCCGGGGGTGGTGACGATGAGCAGGTGGCGGCCGGAGGCGGGGGCGGAGGGCGTGCCGCCGGCGGTCTTCGGGTATTGCGGGGTGGGTCGGACGGGGTAGGTGCGGGGGCGGGGTGTCTGCCGCCGCGGGGGAAGGGCGCTGAAGGCGCGGGGGGC
>NZ_JBDPMI010000052.1:0-30682 GCF_039871555.1 Streptomyces sp. B5E4 | reverse complement strand
TCGGCGCCGCGCGGCTCCTGTGCGTCCGTCGTCACGACCGCCACACCGTCTGCCCCCTGCTGGACTGCCCCCGCAGACAGCTCCCCACCGCGGGACGAGAGCCACTCGCTACTGGTTGCCGCCGCCCCGTCTCACGTCGGTGAGCCCCCTGCGTTGTCAGCGCAGCCGCATACCCTTGGGTGGGTGTGAGGGGGAGTGGGGTTTGGGGGAATCACGCCGCACCCGGCAGCGGTCCTGCCCATCCCCCACCGGTCCGGCCGATCCCCCACCGGTCCGGCCCGTCCGGCACCGGTCCGGCCCGTCCCGTAGCGGTCCTGCCCATCCGGTACCGACCCCGCCATCCGGCACCGAACCCGCCGCGTCCGGCCCCCATCGCGTACCTCCGCCCCCGCTCGCCCCCGGCCCGCCTCAGTGCTCCGTCTGCCCGTGCCGGTCGTCTCCGGTCCTCCTCAGCCCCTCGTCCGGGTGAAATCCCCCCGCGCCACCCGGGGCGCCAAGGCGTCCCGGGTCAGGGAGCCGTAGCCCGTGGCTGCCCAGACGCTGGATTCCGCCGGGACCTCGAAGTACGGGACCTCGCGGCCGTCCGTCGTGTCCGTCAGGACCTCCGGGGCGCGGCGTTCGCGGATTGCCTTCGTGCAGGTGTCGCAGGCGGCGATGGAGAGTTGGCGGCGGCTGCCGAGGGGGCGCCAGCGGGTGCGGTGGGTGGCGCGGCCGTGGAGGGGGTTGAAGAAGCAGAGGGGGAGCGGAGTGGTGCGGCGGGGGCGGGTGGTGCGTGCGGCTTCCATGGCGTCGCGGCCCTCCGCCACCAGGGCCAGCACGCCCGCCAGGTCGGCGCGGCTCCGGGCGCCGTCGAGGACCGTGCCCGCCGCGGCGTACGCGTCCAGCGCGGCGTGGACGCGGGCTGCTCGGTCGGGGGTGTCGGTCTCCACTTCCCGTACCGCCTCGCCCAGGGCCACGACCTCCTCCTCCGCGCGGCGCCGCAACTCCGCCTCGTCTGCCGCGCGGGCCGCCGCGAACACCGCCTGCGGCGTCGCGAACGGCGCCGTGGCCGCCCGGGATCCGGCCCGGGATCCCGTCCGGCCGCGGCGTACGTACCACGCCAGCCCGGCGATGACGGCGACGGCCGCCGCCGCGCCGCCCAGAGCGGGCGGCAGGGCCGAACCTCCCTCTGCCTCTTCCTCCTCCGCGTCCGGGTCGTCCGCCCTCTCCGTGCCGCCGCCCAGGTCGGCCACTGCCTCCTCGTACACCTCCGTGCCGTTCCCCGCGTCGATCAGCTCCACGGCCTTCTCCACCCGCGCCGCGAGCCCCGCCTCGTTCATCTCGTCCAGGTGTCCCACCGCGCCCACCGCGTCCTGCGCCTGGTGGGCGTCGCCCGGCCACTCGAAGCCCTGCAGCCAGTCGGCCTGTTCGCTGGTCGTGACGAGGATCAGGTCCCCGTCGCCGAGCCGTCCCCGCACCACCTCCGCGAGCGTCCCGGGGTCCCCGGCGAAGTCGTCGCCCTTCGCGAGCGGGACGAGCACCACCTTGATCGGCAGCCCCGTCTCCTCGATCTGCGCGGTGAGGGTGCGCTGCCGCGCCTTGTCCACGGCGCCGGTGTAGGCGTCGTGTACGTAGACGGGGGAGTCGCGGAGGCGGGCCGCGATCTCCTCCCCGGGGCTGGGCGCCGCCCAGGCGGCGGGGGCGGCGGGGAGGAGGACGAGCAGCAGCGCGGCCAGGGCGCCACCCACAGCCACCCGCTTGGCCCGCGGTCGCCTCGCGCGCCCCTCCACACGCCCCTCCACACGCCCCCGACCTTCCTCAGTCCTGGACACCGGCGGCCTCCTTCACCTCACGGATCAGCCGGGGGACCCCCTCGCCCGCCGTGCGCAGCGGGCCGGGTGCGTCGTCGTACGGGATACGGGCCTCCCCGCGCGGCGACGGGAGGGTGAGGCGCCGGGTGTGCGCCGTGCCGGGGTTCGACGTCGCCGCCCCGCGGCAGCCGGCGCAGAGCGGGACCGCGCGGGCGGGGGCCCCTGGGGTCAGGCGGGTGCGTTGCCTGCCGTGGGCGGGGCCGTGCATCGGGTTCAGGGTGCAGAGCTGTGCCGGGGTGCCTCCCGGGGCGGCCAGGGTCGCGCGGGCAGCGCGGGTCAGTGTGATCGCCGTCGCCAGCGCCTCCGGGGTCGCGTTCGCGTCGATGCGGCCGTCCTCCTCCACGTCGACCAGCAACTGCGCCGCGTCCAGGCAGTCCCACACCCGGATATGTACGGCCCCCTGCGGGTCCGCCGACTCGAACTCCTTCGCCAGCGCCTCCAGCTCGGTGTGGGCCGTCCGCCTGAGGTACGCCTCCGAGGGGTCCGGCGGTGCCTCGTACGACGGCCGGTCGGCGGCCACCACGGCAGACCTCGCCCTGCCGAAGATCCGCATCGTCCCCGCCACCAGCCCGAACGCCAGCCCCGCCGCCAGCGTCCCCACGAACAGCCCCGGGACGAAGTCCGCCGCGAACACCGACGGCAGCGCGTCCTCGGCCACCGGGTCCGGCGGGTCCATGGGCGACGGTGCCCTCCCGGGGGCGCCGCCCGGCCGTGCGCCGGTCAGCTCCTCGACCAGCATCCCGACCCGCTCGCCGAGCCGCAGGTCGTCGTCGTCCACGTCGCGTGACGGGTACCCGATCGCCTCCGGCAGCAGATACAGGTCGACGTCCAGCCCGATCCCGTAGTCCACGGCGTTGACGTAGCCGCTCCTCGGATCGGCCAGGACGTAGATGCCGTCCTCGCCGACCGTCCGGCCCAGCGACTTCAGGAACGTGTCCCCCTGCCCGCCGGACTCGTCCTCCGGCGCCATCGGCACCGAGGCCACGTACACGGGCACGTCGAGACCGTCGATCTTCTCGCGCAGTCCCGTCAGTTCCCCCGAGTCGATCTGCGCGGGCGACTCCGGATCCACGTACACCGGGTCCTTCGCGAGCCCCGCCGACACCCGGTCCAGCCGGGCGTCCATGTCCGCCCGCGTCGGCGGCGGGCCCGGGTCGGTCGTCTCGTCGTCGTACGTCACCGCGGCGCCCAGTGCGATGCCCCCGGCCAGCACCGCCGCCGTCGCGACCGCCGCGAGCAGCCCGCGCCCGCCGACGCCGGCGAAGCCGCGGGCCGGCGACTTGGCGCCCGCGGCGGCCCGGCGCCTCCGCCGCCGCAGCACGTGCAGCACCAGCAGCAGCGTCAGCAGCGGGACTCCGGCCAGCAGGATGCCCGTCAGGAATGACTGGTTCGCGCGGTCGGTGCGCGTGATGTGCAGCTTGTCGGGTTCCTCCTTCGGCGCGCGGCCCGCGTCGCCGCCGTACTTCTTCCGCGCCGCCTCCGCACGCCCCGCCGGGTCGTCGTCGGTCAGCACCTCCACGAAGCGCCGGAACGTCAGCAGCGGCCCGGCGTCGTACGGCAGTTCATACAGCGCCACCGTCGTCGCCGACTCCGCAGGCACGTCGACGCCGAACGGCACGGCGGTGATGCCGATGCCGCTGCTGTCCAGCAGTACGTACAGCCCGTCCCGGCGCAGCCTGTCGTGCACGGCGCCGAGCAGCCGCTCGTCGAACGGGTTGCGCTCGGGCAGCAGCACGACGTAGGTCGGCACGCCCGTCCGCTTCGCGGCCTTCGCGAACTCCGGGGCGGAGGACCGCGGTATCTCGCGCGGAGCCTGGTCCGTCACGTACACCGGGTCGGCGCGCAACCGCTCCGCCAGATACGCCGCCTGCCCGGCGCCGTCCCCCTCCGCCCGGCCCGCCGCGGCCGCGGTCCCCGCCAACGGCCCGGCCCCGGCGCCCGGCAGGGTCGCCAGAAGCAGCAGCAGTACGGCAGCCAGTAAGGTACGCACCGACGCCCCCGCGCCCCCCACGAACGTCACCATCCCCCCGGACCCCCCGAGTCCGCCGCACACCCGCTGCCGCACCGGCCGTCGCATGTGTATCCCCCTTTCCCACCGGATCGTAGCGACGACCACCGACATCCGTAATCGCGCCCCGACTCCCGTGGAATTCCGTCCATTCGGCGAGTTGGCGACTGCACATATCCGGATTCGCCAATACCCGGTCCACAGTTCTGTCACGGCGCACCCCGGCAACGCCGCCGCCGGCTCCGCTCCCGGCGTGCGCGTGGACACGCACGCTCGCCGGATCCGGCCCCATACGCCCCCGCAAGCTGGTCATTTGCGGCCCCGGCAAGGTTGTCGTCTCAGCTATCGGAACTGTCGATGGGCTGTGACGCTCTCGTTGCCTGACGCGGGTTGAGGGGGGTTTAGGCTACTGCTACGGTTCGATGGCTTGACAACCTGTTGCGGCGTTCTCGGCCGATCAGGTAGGGGAATTTCGGCCAGGAAACGGCGAGTTACGGGGTGATTCCGTGAAGACCAGGGAACGCACGGCAGCCGCGGGCGGCAGGTCGGCCGCCCCTGTTCCGCAGTCCGGCGACAGACTGCCGTTTGCTCCTCGCGAACGCAAACCCGCGCTGGCCGCTCTGGCCGTGCTGCTCATTCTCGCGGGCGCGTTGGGCACGGCGGTGCTCGTGCTCCGCGCCGGCAACCAGGTGGCGGCCGTGCAGATCTCCGAGCGCGTCCCCGCCGGCGAAGGCATCACCGACGCCGACATCGAGCAGGTGATGATGCCGGAGGACAGCGACATCCCCTACATCCGCTGGGACCTGCGGGGCGACCTCGACAAGTTCTACGCCACCACCGACCTCGTCCCCGGCAGCGTCCTGGTCAGCGAGATGATCCAGAAGGGCAAGGGCCTGGAGGAGGGTCAGACCGTGGTCGGCGTGACCATGGAGTCCGGCCAGATGCCCGGCGGCCTGGTCGACGGCGCCCGCGTCGACGCCTACTTCGTCGGCGACAGCCCGAGCACGTCCGGCAGCGACGACGGCAGCACCGGCTCCTCCGGCACCGTCACGACCGGCGACGTGCTCGCGGAGGGCGTCAAGGTGCAGAGCATCAGCCGCGGCGACGAGGGCACGGTCACCAGTGGAACCGTCACCGTCAATCTCCTCGTCGACAAGACACAGGCGGGCCCTCTCGTGGCGGCGGCGTCCGAGAAGGAAGTCGGCCTGACTCTCGTATCCAGCGGTAGCTGACGTCGTAGCGGGTCTTCACGGGAGCGAGGGAACCAACCATGGCGCTGATCGCAGTCGCGGCCGACAAGGGCGCGCCCGGCGTGACGACGACCGCCGTCGCGCTGGCCGCCGTCTGGCCCCGGCGCGCGCTGCTCGCCGAGGCGGACCCGGCGGGCGGCGACCTCGTCTACCGCTCGGTCGGGCAGAACGGCAACTCACTCGACCCGAACACCGGCATGCTGTCGCTGGCCGCGACCGCCCGCCGCGGGATCGCCGCGGAGCAGTTGTGGGACCACGCGCAGCCGATGTCCGGCGGGCTCGACGTCATCGTCGGCCTCGGCAACTCCGACCAGTCCGCGGGACTCACCCGGCTCTGGCCCACGCTGGGCCGCGCGTTCGCCGCGCTCGCCGAGTCGCCGCACGGCGGCGCGGACGTGATCGCGGACTGCGGCCGCGTCGGCGTGGACTCCGGCACCGTCGAGCTGTTCTCGCACGCCGCGCTGGTGCTGCTGGTGGCCCGTGCGCTGCCCGAGCAGATCGCGCGGGTACGGGACCGGGCATCGTCCCTGTCCGCGCGGCTGCACGGCACGCAGCGCGGCGCGGCGGCGCTGGGCACGCCGCTGATCGGCGTGCTGCTGGTCACCGAGCCGTCCGGCGCCGCGAAGGTCGCCGCGCAGGTCAACGACATGCTCACGGCGTCGCAGTCGGGCGCCCGCGTGCTCGGGGTGATCGCGGACGACGTCGCGGGCGCCGAGCAGTTGGCCGGTCGGCGGCGCGGGCGCCCGGAGAAGTCGATGCTCGTACGGTCCATCCGCAAGGTCGCCAGCGATCTGCACCAGCACTTCGGCAGCTCGCTGCTGGCCGAGCCGGCGTCCGCGGGCGCACCGCAGGCGCCGTACGGCGGCGGGGCCCCGCCGGCACCGTACGGCGGCGCCACGGGCCAGGGGACGGCCCCGCAGCAGCCCGGCCACCCGGCCCCGCAGCAGCCCCACGCCCAGCAGCCCCAGGCCCCCGGCCAGCCCGGCCGGCCGGGAGCCCCCGCGGCCCCGGCTCAGCCCGGCCAGCCCGGCGCCCCCGGCCAGCACCCCGCCTACGGCGCCCCCGGCGCCAACCCCGGCCCCGGCCCGACGCAGGGCCCCGGCCCCCGCCATGGAGCCGCCCGATGAGCAGCGGACCCGCAGTAGACCACGGCCTCGTCAAACGCTTCCGCCAGGAGGCCGGCGATCGCATCGCCCGGCAGCGCCACGAGGACCAGCTCGCCGGCGTCACCCCCATGTCCGCCGAGGACGAGCGGCACTTCGCCCGCGCCGTCATCGCGCAGATCCTGGAGGACTACGCCCGCTCCGAGATCAACTACGGCCGCACGCCGCTGGATGCCGAGACCGAGGAGGCGTACGCCGCGGCCGTGCACGCCGCCCTCTTCGGCGTCGGCCGGCTGCAGCCGCTGCTGGACGACCCCGAGGTCGAGAACATCGACATCAACGGCTTCGACCACGTCTTCGTCGGCTACGCCGACGGGCGCGAGGCCAAGGTCGACCCGGTGGCCGAGAGCGACGAGGAACTCGTCGAGCTGATCCAGATACTCGGCGCCTACTCCGGCCTGTCGTCCCGCCCCTTCGACTCCGCCAACCCGCAGCTCGACCTGCGTCTGCCCGACGGCTCCCGGCTCTCGGCGGTCATGGACGTCACCCGCCGCCCGGCGCTGTCCATCCGCCGCGCCCGCCTCGGCAAGGTCTTCCTGCCCGACCTCGTCGGCAACGCGACGATCTCGGCCGAGCTGGGTTCCTTCCTGACCTGCGCGGTACGGGCCCGTAAGAACATCATGATCGCCGGCGCCACCAACGCCGGGAAGACGACGCTGCTGCGCGCACTGGCCAACGAGATCCCCGCGGTCGAGCGCCTGGTCACCGTGGAGCGCGCGCTGGAGCTGGGCCTGGACCAGTTCCCCGAGCTGCACCCCAACGTGGTCGCGTTCGAGGAGCGGCTGCCCAACTCCGAGGGCCACGGCGCCATCACGATGGCCGAGCTGGTGCGCAGGTCGCTGCGTATGAACCCGTCCCGCGTCATCGTCGGCGAGGTGCTCGGCGACGAGATCGTCACCATGCTCAACGCGATGTCGCAGGGCAACGACGGCTCGCTGTCCACGATCCACGCCAACAGCTCCTCCGAGGTGTTCAACCGCATCTCGACGTACGCGCTCCAGGCCAGCGAGCGGCTGCCGGTGGAGGCCAGCCAGATGCTGGTCGCCGGCGCCATCGACTTCGTCGTCTTCATCGAGCGGCGCAACCTCTACCACGTGGGCGGCGGCCTGCAGCGCTCGGTCACCTCGGTGCGCGAGGTCAACGGCGTGGACGGCCGCGTGATGTCGTCCGAGGTCTTCAAGGAGGGCCCGGACGGCCTGCTGCACCCGCACGCGCCGATCCACTGCATCGACGAGCTCATTCCGTTCGGTTACCAGCCCAGCGGGGATTGGAGGTAGCTGCCCATGAACGGATCGGTCTTCTCCGCCACGATGGGCTACGGGCTGCTCGCCGGCGCGGTGATCGGCGGCGGCATCGCGCTGCTCGTCGTCGCGCTGCGCGGGCTGCCGGCGAAGCCGGAGCACGAGAAGGCGCAGCAGGGCGAACGGGCCGCGGAGCTGGTGCGGTTCGCCAGCCAGCGGGCGACGCTCGCGGCGGTCGCCGGGCTGCTGGTGCTGCTGCTGACCCGCTGGCCGGTCGCGGGTCTGGCGACCGGCGTACTGGTGGCGTTCTGGGACAAGCTCTTCGGCGGCGCGGCGGCCGAGCGGATGGCGATGAAGCGGGTCGAGGCGCTGGCCCAGTGGACGGAGTCGCTGCGCGACACGATCGCCGGCGCGGTCGGCCTGGAGCAGGCCATTCCGGCCTCTGCCCGCGCCGCGGCGCCCGCGCTGCGGCCGCATCTGGACGCGATGGTCGACCGGTTGCGGTCCCGTACGCCCCTGCCGGACGCCCTGCAGCACCTCGCCGACGACCTCGACGACGCCTCCGCGGACCTGATCATCGCCGCCCTGATCCTCAACGCCCGGCTGCGCGGCCCCGGTCTGCGCGAGGTGCTGGGCGCGCTGGCGAAGTCGGCGCGCGAAGAGGTCGACATGCGCCAGCGCGTGATGGCGCAGCGCGCCTCGACGCGGCGCAGCGTGCAGATCGTCGTCAGCGTCTCGGTGGCGTTCGTGCTCGGCCTGTCGGTCTTCAACCGCGGCTTCGTCGAGCCGTACGGCTCGCCCGTCGGCCAGGTGGTCCTGGCCTGCGTCTGCGGGCTGTTCGCGGCCGGCTTCTGGTGGCTGCGCAAGCTGTCGACGATCGAGACGCCGGAGCGCTTCCTGGCCGGCGCCAAGCAGCAGCCGCAGCAGGTCGCCTTCGTCCGGCCGCGTGAGGAGGTCTCCTGATGGAGTTCCAGGGTGCGGACACACTGACGTACTCCGTCGTCATCGGCGCGGTGATGGGCCTGGGCATCTATCTGCTCGTACGGGCCATCGCGCCCGGCCGCCGCGGCGCGGTCGCGACGGTCGCGCGGGTCGACGCGCTGCGCGCCCGCGGCTCGGGCCGGACGACGACCTCCTCGCCGAAGCAGCAGGAGGAGGGACGCTTCGGGGGGCTGCGCGCGCAGGTCGGGGAGCGGGCCGCGGAGTTCTATCTGCGGCAGGGATGGGAGCAGCGTTCGCTCCGCTCCGACCTGGCGGTGCTGGACCGTTCCTGGGAGAGCTTCCTGGCGACGAAGGTGCTGCTGTCCGCGGTGGGGCTGGTCTTCGGCCCCGGCGTGTACGCGCTGATCTCGGTGGCCGGCTTCGGCCTGAACCCCGTCATCCCGGTCTGGCTCGCGCTGGTCGCCGCCCTGCTCTTCTTCCTCCTGCCCGACCTGGAGGTACGCAGGGACGCCGCCGACAAGCGCAAGGACCTGCGCCGCGTGGTGGGCGCGTACCTGGACCTGGTGGCGATGAACCTCGCGGGCGGGCGCGGCCTGCCCGAGGCCCTGATGGCCGCGGCCGACATCAGTGACGGCTGGGCCCTGCGCAGGGTGCGCAACGCACTTGCCGACGCCCGGATCACCGGCACCAGCCAGTGGCAGGCGCTCGGCAATCTCGGCGACGAGCTGGGGATCGAAGAGCTGAAGGACCTGTCGGCGTCGCTGGCGCTGGTCTCCGACGACGGCGCGAAGGTGCGCGAGTCGCTGGCGGCCAGGGCGGAGACCATGAGGCACCGCGAGCTTGCCGAAATCGAGGGGGCGGCAGGCGAGAAGTCGCAGTCCATGCTCGTCGCACAACTACTGCTGTGCGCCGGGTTCCTGGTCTTCCTGGTCTATCCCGCGGCGATCCGCGTGTTGCAGGTCTGAGTCATCCCCCCACTACGCAGAGAGGACGTAACGACGTCATGAAGAACCGCTTCACCAGCACCGGACATCCGGCCATCGACTTTCTGGTCACCTTCCTGCGCGGCCGCGTGGAGCGCGCCCGCTCGGGCGAACTGGACCGCGGCGCCTCCGCCGTGGAGTGGGTGATCATCTCCGCCATCGTGGTCGCGATCGTCAGCGCGGTCGCGGTCATCATCAACCAGGCGCTGTCCGACGGCGCGAACGACGTCAAGGACTGCATCAGCAACGCCGGCGCAGACGGCTGCTGAGCCGCCGGCTGACGGGGCGGGCTGACGATCATGACGACAAGGGCACAGGCACCGGCGTGGCTGCGGCGCAGGCTCGACGCCTGCCGCGGCGACGGCGGTGGCGGTGACACGGGGCCGGGGAGCGGGCGGCACGGCGTCGGCGGAGGCGACCGCGGCATGTCCGCAGTCGAGTTCGTGCTGCTCACCCCGGTGCTGTACTTCATGATCTTCGCCACCGTGCAGTTCGGGCTGTACTTCTTCGCCGACCACGTCGCGCAGGCGACTGCGCAGCACGGGGCGCGCGAGGCGCGCAGGACGGCCGAGTCGAACCCGGGCGGCTGGCAGGGGCTGGCCCAGCAGGCGGCGCGGGAGCGGCTGAACACGGTCGGCCCGAAGCTGCTCACCAGCCCGGACATCCGGGTGTACGAAGCCGCGGACGACCGGGTCGGGGTGGCGGTGGAGGGCGGCGTGGTCAACGTCTTCCCGTTCATCGACCTCAAGGCGCGGGCGGAGTCGGAGGGGCCGATCGAACGGTTCGTACCGGATCTGGGTTGACTTCCTCCCCCTCGTGAGAGGGGGTTCCTACGGCTCGCGCTGTAGGGGTTTCTGCTTCGTCGCCGACTGCCCGCCCGGAGTTCTCCGTTGAGGTCTTACACCAGCTCCACAGACAGACGCCGTCAGCCCGACGGCCAGAAGGTTCTTCGCCGCGTTTACGTCCCGGTCGTGGGTCGTGCCGCAGTCGTCGCATGTCCAGGTGCGCACGTGCGGCGGCATCCTGTCCTGCAGGGTGCGGCAGACGGAGCACAGCTTCGAGGAGGGGAAGAAGCGGTCGACCGCGATCACTTCGCGCCCGTACCACTGGGCCTTGTACTCCAGCATGCTCCGGAACTCCGACCAGGCTGCATCGCTGATAGCCCTGGCCAGGCTGCCGTTCTTCACCATGTTACGAACGGCGAGGTCCTCGATCACGATCGTTTGGTTTTCACGAATGAGTCGAGTGGTGATCTTGTGCAGGTGATCACGCCTGCGGTCGGCGATGCGGGCATAGACCTTGGCGGCCTTCCGGCGCGCCTTTGCCCGGTTCGTGCCGTCACCCTTGGCCTTGCGGGCAAGCTGCCGCTGAGCTTTGACAAGGCGTGCACGGTCACGGCGTTCGTGCCTGGGGTTGGAGACCTTCTCCCCGTTCGACAGAGTCAACAGGTGATCGAGTCCCACGTCGATGCCGATGGCGGTGTCGGTGGCCGGGAGTGGTTGGACCGTCGGGTCCTCGCACAGCAGGGATACATGCCAGCGCCCGGCAGCGTCCTGCGACACAGTCACGGTCGACGGCGACGCACCTTCAGGGAGCGGACGGGACCACACGATGTCGAGCGGCTCGGCCATCTTCGCGAGGGTCAGCCGGCCGTTGCGGAACCGGAAGGCACTGGTGGTGTACTCCGCGGACTTCCGCGACTTCTTCCGCGACTTGAAGCGTGGATACCTTGCCCGTTTCCCGAAGAAGTTGGTGAACGCGACCTGAAGGTGCCGGAGCGCCTGCTGGAGCGGGACGGAGGAGACCTCGTTGAGGTACGCGAGTTCCTCCGTCTTCTTCCAGGCCGTCAGCATCGCCGACGTCTGGTTGTAGTTCACCCGCTGCTGGCGCCCCCAGGCTTCCGTGCGCGCGGCGAGGGCGAGGTTGTAGACCTTCCGCACACAGCCGAACGTGCGGGACAGCTCGGCTGCCTGCGCATCGGTCGGGTGGAAGCGGTACTTGAACGCCCGCTTCACCTGAGTGGCGCTCATTTTTCACATACTACTAGACCAACTTGTGAACGGCCTCCCGGTAGGCGGAGGCAGACGCCGGTCCGCCCTGGCGGCGAACCGGCTCTCCCTGCCCTGTTGTGCAGGAGTGCTTTTCCTCCCCGGCCCGAAGGCCGGGGCATCCACGAGGTCGAGACTCGATGATGGGGGGATGGGGCTCATGACTGTGAGCAAGGCACACGACGGCCGGGGGGAGGCGGGTTCTCCGGGAGCGCCCGGGGAGCCGGGGGAGCGCCGTGACCTCCGGTCCGACCGGGGGGTGACGACCATCGAGGTGGTGATCCTCGCCCCGGTGATGTTCCTTTTCATCCTCGTCCTCGTCGCCTTCGGCCAGTTGGTCGACGGCCGCGGCGGGGTCGACGGCGCGGCGCGCGACGCGGTACGGGCCGCGTCCCTGCAGCGCACCGTGGGCGACGCGCAGCAGGCCGCGCAGCGGGCGGCGGAGTCGCAGTTGGAGGGCGACGTGTGCGCGGGCCCGGTGGACGTGGACCTGTCGGGGGACTTCTCGCCGCCGGAGCCGGGTGCCGCCAGCAACGTCATCACCGTGGAGGTGACCTGCGAGGTGAAGGGCCTGGGGATGCTGGGCCTGGACATCGACCCGCGGATGACGGGCTCCTCGTCCGCGCCGCTCGACCCGTACCGGAGGGCGGCATGACGCGGGTGCGTGTCCTGGCCGCGCGGCTGCGCGCGGGCCTGGCCGGGCGGGTGGAGAAGCTGGACGACCGGGGCTCGGGCGCGGGCGCGGTCATCATCTTCGCGTTCCTGTTCATGGCGCTGGCCGCGTTCGTGGTCGACGGCGGGCTGGCGATCTCGCAGCGCGAGCGGGCGGCGGACATCGCGGAGCAGGCGGCGCGGTACGCGGCGCAGGACACCGACAAGGAAGCGCTGTACGAGGGCCAGACGGACCTGGAGGCCCCGATCCGGTACGAGAACTGCGACAGCCGGGTGCAGGAGTTCATGTCGCATGTGACGGTCCACAACGGCGATGTCGAGGCCGCGACGTGTACGAGCGCGGCGGCCGATCACGTCGAGGTCGAGATCGTCCTCAGTTACCGCCCGCTGCTGACGGGCCTGGCCCTCAGCGGCCCCCTGGAGGCCACCGGCACGGCCCGCGCCGAGCCCCGCACGGAGGTCGGCGAGCCGTAGCCCGTGCGCCCGTCCGGAGGATCCGCGACCCGAGAGGGAGAACGTGTGAGCGAGCCCGAGTACGTCTTCGACCAGGTGCAGATCGGCAAGGGGCTGCGGCCCCTGGCCCAGCACGGCACGATCACCGTGGACAAGGGCACGCTGAGTCTCTTCGACTCGAACGGACGGGTCATCGACAGCGGTCCCCTGACGGCGGTCACCGGCTCCATGGTCCGCTTCACGCGCGGCCAGACCGTGGCACTGACGCTGAACGGCACGAAGTACAACACGTCGCCCGGCTGGGGCAACCATGTCGGCCGCCAGGTGATGCCCGGCACGACCGGGGACGTCAAGTCCGCCGCCGCGCTGCTGCTGCACCTCGTGGAGAGCGCGGGCGGCCCCGCGTAGCGGCGGATGTGGGCCGTACGCGGGAGGCCGTCCTGCCAATCGGGGGAAATAGTCCTACTTCAGCGAGCTAAGCCCCAGACATCGGTCAGATAGTCGTACAAACCGGACCGAGGCGACCGCCTCACTCCGATCGACTGTCAAGGGGCATCTGTGCTGAAGAGAAAGAAGACCGCCGTCGCACTCGCCACGGGAGCCATGGCGCTGGGGCTGCTGGGCGCGGCCCCGGTGGCGGCCACCACCACGACGGGTCACGCGCCCGCCATGAAGACCTGGGAAGACGACTGGCACAAGTCGCAGCGCGGCGTGGTGATCGCCAAGCCCGGCGTCCTGATCCGCTCGCAGCCCACCACCGCCTCCCACGAGAAGGGCTTCATCCCGCGCGGAGAGATCGTCTGGATCGACTGCAAGGTCGAGGGCCAGGACGTGTTCGGCAACTCCCTCTGGTACAAGATCGGCTCCCACAACGGCTTCATCTCCGCGCGCTGGGTCAAGAACGTGGACCACATTCCGTTCTGCTGACCCCTCCCGCGGGCGCCGCCCGTACCGCAGGCCGCCGGGCCGCACCGCCGAACGCGGGGCGGCGCCGGCGGCCTTGCCGCGCGCGGGCCCGGGGCCGGCCGAGGGTGGCACGGCGCCGTACGCCGCGCGGCCGCGGTGACGAGGTCGTGACGATGCAGTCACCCGTCTGGGCTCGACCCCCAAATCGGCCTTCGGTAACGTCAGGTGGGCAAGTACGGGGACGCCGCCCAGCGGCCGGCGCGCGCAGCGCGCGCATCAGGGGGGTCGCGGTCCGCGCCGCGCCTACCGGGAGGGCTCAGGACCAGCGATGGCACGCAGCAGCGCGAACAGGACTCCGGTACCGGTACGCATCCGGCGCAGGACCTTCGGCGACGTCGTCAGGGCGTTCTTCGCCTTTCTCGCGCTCGTGGTCCTCGTCGTCGGCGTGCCGGGCGCGCTCGCCTCCTTCGTCGGCTGGCCGCTGCCCCACTCGGCGCCCTCCCTCAGCATGCTCAACGAGGACGTCACCGCCGACGTCTTCGTGAAGGTCTTCGCGGTCGTCGTCTGGCTGGCCTGGGCGCAGTTCGCCGCCTGTGTGCTCGTCGAGGCCAAGGCCGCCGTCTCCGGGATGGGCATGCCGGGACGGGTGCCGGGCTCCGGCGCCAGCCAGGCGCTCGCCCGCCAGCTCGTCGCCGCCGTGCTGCTGCTGACCGCCGGCGCCGCCAGCTTCGCGCCGGGCCTTTCCCAGCTCGGCCAGCAGCTCGACCAGCACAAGCCGCCGCCGGTCGCCGCCGCCCAGCAGACCCCGGGCCAGCAGGTCGACACCGCCAGGCCCGCCGTGGACGTCGAGACGCCGCAGGGCCAGGGCGCCGGCGGCGAGGTGCGGAAGGACACCCGCGAACAGGCCGAGCGGGACACGAAGTTCTACCGCATCCAGCCGCCCGAGGGCCGCCACCACGACTCGCTGTGGGAGATCGCCGAGCGGCACCTGGGCGACGGCCGCCGCTACGGCGAGATCTACCAGCTCAACAAGGACCGCATCCAGCCCGACGGTTCCAAGCTCAGCCAGGCCAGCCTGATCCGCCCCGGCTGGATCATGGAGATGCCCGCCGACGCGCGCGGCGGCGACCTGGTCGAGATGCCCGACGAGCGCAACGAGGTGTCGAAGTCCGAGGCCGAGCAGATCAACGAGTACGACAAGTCCAGTCCCACCCTCGACGAGCGCGGTTCGGGCGGCGACGACCGGCAGGCCACCTCCGGCCGCGGCGAACGCCTCGTGCCCGACACCCCCGCCGTCGACCGTGACTCCGGCGACCGCGGCGGCGAGCAGTCGGTCCAGCAGATCCCGACCCGCGAGAGCGACGGCGGCGACGCCGACCGCGGCGATCGCGGCGACACGGCGGCCCCGGAGGTGCAGGGCGACGGCGGCGGCATCGGCCTGCCGGAGGTGCTCATCGCCGCGCCGCTGCTCGCCGCCGGTGTGCTCGGCGCGCTGAGCCGGCGGCGCCGGCAGGCGCTGTGGCAGGCGGCGTTCCAGTCCGGCGGCGCGGGCCGTACGGGCGCGGAGCCCACCGGGCGCGCCGCGCTCGCCCGCGACGCGCTGCTCGTGGGCGCCGACCCCGGCGGCGTACGGTTCCTCGACCGCGCCCTGCGCGGCCTGTCCGCCTCGCTGACCGAGGCCGCCCGCCCGCTGCCCACGATCTACGCCGCCTGGCTGACCGACGCCGACCTCTACCTGCAACTGGCCGGTGTGGCCGGCGAGCCGCCCGCCCCGTGGCGTACCGGGCAGGACCAGACGTTCTGGCGCATCGACCGCGCCGACATCGAGAGCTACCCGCAGCCCGACGAGGCCGACGACGCGGCGGCCCCGTACCCCGGTCTGGCCAGCCTCGGCACCCGCGAGGAGGCCCGGCTGCTGCTGAACCTGGAGGCCGTCCCCGGCATCGCCGCCGTCAAGGGCGCGCCCGCCGACCGGCTCGCGGTGCTGTCGTCGATCGCCGCGGAGCTGGCCACGAACGGGTGGTCGGACCGGATGTCGGTGACCGTCGTCGGCTTCGGCGAGCGGCTGACGGAGCTGGCGCCGACGCGCGTGCGCTACCTGGAGGACGTCCCGGCGCTCATCGAGGTCATGGAGGCCGAGTCCGCGCAGCGTGCCAACGCACTGGGCAACGCCGGCCACGACAGCGTGCTCACCGGCCGCGCCGGGCAGACGGGCCGGACGCAGTGGGCCCCGCACCTCGTCATCGTCGCCACCGAGCCCACCGCCGCCGAGGCCGACCGGCTCGCGCATCTTGCGGGCGGCTCCTCGCGCCTGGGCATCGGCTACCTCGTCGGTACCGGCCAGGAGGAACTGGCCGGTGCCTCCTGGGAGTTCGAGATCACCCGCGACGGGGTGCTGCGCGCCCCGCTGCTGGGCCTGGAGCTGGCCGCGCAGCGGCTGCCGCAGGAGCAGCACGAGGCGCTGGTGGAGCTCTTCTCGCAGGTGGAGGTCGAGGCGGCGGCGACCAGCGGCACGGACGGGCGCGGGATCTCCGTCACGCGCGCGGCCGGCGAGGTCGGGTTCACCGTGGACCTGTCGGAGCAGGGGCGGCCCGCGGTGTACGCGCGGCTGCTCGGCTCGTACGAGGTCATCGGCCTGACCGAGCCGGACGGCGAGCGCAGCCCGCTGCTGCGGGAGGCGCTGGCGCTGCTGCTGTTCCACCGCGAGGGCGTGCACCCGCAGGTGCTCGCGGCGGCGCTGTGGCCGCGCGGCGTGACGGACGACGTGCGCGACGCCTTCGTGGAGCGGCTGGTCACCTGGCTGGGCCGGGACCCCTCGGGCGCGGCGCGGCTCGCGCCGGACGCGGACGGGCGGCTGGCGCTGTCCACGTCGGTCGTCTCCGACTGGGACGTGCTGCGCACGCTGCACCTCGAAGCGACCGACCCCATGCGGCAGTCGAGCCCGCAGACGCGCGAGCGGCTGCTGAACGACGCGCTGGCGCTGGCCGCGGGCCCGCTGCTCGCGGACCGGCCGCAGGGGCGGTACGGCTGGCTGTCGAACGAGATCGTGGAGGCCCAACTGCCGCTGCTCGTCGCCGACGCGGGACTGGCGCTGTCCGCGCTGCGCCGCGAGTCGGGCCAGGCGGACGGCGCGGTCGCGGCGGTGCAGGCGGCGCTGGTCGTCGCCCCGGCGGACGAGCGCCTGTGGAACGAACTCCTGCGCGCGGTCCACGCCACCGGCGAGACCACCCGCCTGGAGGCCACCGCCTCCGACCTCCTCGACCGCTCCGCGGCCCTCCACGGCGCCCGCGGCCTGCCGCCGCGGACGGAAGCCCTGCTGGACGAACTGCTCCCGGGCTGGCGCGCCCAGGCCGGGACCGCCGGGGCGGCCGGCTAGGCACCCGCGACGGGTCCGGCGGGGCGCGGAGGGCGCGGGCGGCAGCCGCGCGGGGCGTTACGCCCTCCGGCGCGCTCCTACGCGCTCGCGGCCGCACGCGTACGCCAGTGTGCTGATCAAGCCGGCCACGTCCGGCAGGTACGCGTTCGACACCGTCGGCCGCCGGATCCACTGCACGGGCCCGCTCATCGCGAACCGTGTCGGCGGCGCCGCCGCCCAGTCGCCCTCGCTGCGTACCGCCAGGTCCAGGGACGCCGACGAGGCGTAGCCCAGCGCGTGCAGGCCGTCGATCACCTTCGGCGTGGCGCCCGGGAGGACGAAGAAGTACATCCGCCGGTCCGGCGTCGCCGCCACCGGGCCCAGCTCCGTGCGCCCCCGTTCCAGGCGGGCCAGCGCCAGGCAGCCGGCGCCCTCCGCCACGTCGACGACGTCGAACGCCCGCCCGGTGGGCAGCAGTACGGCCGCCCGCGGGTGCTTCGACCACATGCGGCGCAGGGTGGTGGCGCTGGCCGTTGCGGCTGCCTTCCAGTCGCGCCGCGCGGGGTGTGCGCCCGGCGCGTGGCACGCCGTGTCGCCGCAGGAGCACCGCGGTGCGCCGGCCCCGTCGTCGGTTTCCATCCATGTACCCGGCACGACGTCCCAGCGCCGGTCCTCCGCGTACTGCAGCGCTGCGGACAGCAGTTCTTCGCTCTGCTCGCGCGGGTTCTCCTGTCGGGGTACGTGCGTCGCCTCTGCTCCCAGGGTCTCCTTCACGAACGGCTCAACTCCAGCCGTGAGCAGGGGTTACGGGCCCTCGGAGGGTTCGCCCGCAGCAACGTTACGGCAGCGGGGCGCACGGATGCGCGGGGAGGGGGCATGGCGTTTTCCGCTTATTTCGCGGGAAATGATCGTCCTGTCGGTTCTGCCAGGAACCGGCCGCGCACGGCCCCCTGAGGGAGGACTACCCATGGCCGCCAGGCCAATCGAGGCACGCACGCCCAACGTACGACTTCAGGTGGTGATCGAAGAGGCCGGCTGCTCCAACGCGGGGCTGGCCCGCCGCGTCAACATGTGCGGCCGGGAACACGGCCTCGACCTGCGCTACGACAAGACCTCCGTGGCCCGCTGGCTGCGGGGTCAGCGCCCCCGCGGCCAGGCGCCCGCGATGATCGCCGAGGCGCTGGGGCGCAAGCTCGGCCGCGCGGTCACCCTGGACGAGGTCGGCATGGCCGACTCCCGGCACTCCGGCACCGCCCTGGGGCTCATCTACGCCCCGACCGTCACCGCCGCCGTCGAGCAGGTCTGCGAGCTGTGGCGCGCCGACGTGGGCAGGCGCGAGGTGCTGACCCGCGCGACCCCCGTGGCCTCCGCGCTCGTCGAGCCCAGCCGCGACTGGCTGATCAGCGCGCCGGGCCCGCCCCTGGCCCGTACCTCGGGCCGGCCCGTCACCCGTACGGACGTGATCGCCGTCCGGGAGACCACCGCCACCCTCGCCACCCTCGACCGCCGGTACGGCAGCGGCCACTACCGGCCGGTGACGGTGCACTACCTCAACTCCGTCGTCTCCGGCCTGCTCGCCGGCCGCTACGACGACACCACCGGCCGCGAACTCCTCGCCGCCGCCGCCCGGATGACCGAACTGGCCGGCGGCATGGCCGCCGACACGGGCCTGCCGGGCGTCGCGCAGCGCTACTACGTCCAGGCCCTGCGCCTCGCCGACGCCGCCGGCGACCGCGCCTTCGGCGGCTACGTCCTGGCCGCCGGCATGAGCCGGCTGGCCGCGGCGCTGGGCAACCACCGCGAGGTCGTCCAACTGGCCCGTACCGCCCGCGAGGGCACCCGCGACCGCGTGCCGCCGCGCGCCGAGGCGCTGTTCAGCGCCGCCGAGGCGCGGGGCGCGGCGGGCCTCGGCGACGAGGCGGCGTTCCGGGATGCGGCAGGACGGGCACGGGCCTCGATGGAGCAGGCGGAGTCGGGCGGAACGCGCCCGCCGGGCGCGGCGGGCCCGGCGGGCACGACGGCCGCGGCGGGTGCCCCGGGTGCGGCGGGGCCCCCGGGTGCGACCGGCGCGACGGGCGGCGTACGGGATCACGCACGCGACCCGGCGCGCGGGCGCGAACCCGCCTGGCTGGCCCGCTTCGGCCCCCCCGCCCTCGCCTACGAACTGGCCTGTGCCCTGCTCGAACTGGGCCGCTACGAGGCCGCGCAGCGGCGAGCGGAGGAGGCGCTCGCCGGGCTGCCCGAGTCGTCGGCGCGGCTGCGCTGCCTGGCGCTCGTCGCGCTGGCGCGGGCGCAGAGCGGGCGCCGGGAGCCGGCGCAGGCGTGCCGTACGGGCGCGCGGGCGCTGCGGCTGCTCGACGGGCTGGCCTCCGGCCGGGCGGCGGCCGAACTGGCGCGGCTGGCGCGGAGCCTGGAGCCGTACGAGGCGGAGCCGGCGGTACGGGAGTTCGCCGCCCGGTGCCATGGGCTGGGCTCTTGGCTCACCGCGGCACCGAGCAGGTAGTGTCCGGACGGTCAGAGTCCGTACCCATGAGGAGTCCCGTTGACCCACGACGGACACGGCAGCGAGCCCCGGCGCGAGGAGCGCGCGGGAGCGGTGCCCCCCGCGTCGGACGGCGCCGGGCCGCCCCCGGGCGGCGAGCCGTGGTGGGCGCAGGACCCGTCCCCGGCCGCGGCCGCCGCGGAGACCGAGGACGAGTCGACGCAGCAGATACGTCACCTCGGCAACCGTCCGGAGCGCCCGCAGCCGCCGGGCGCCCCGCCGGCCGACCGGCAGCCCTGGCCCCTCCAGGCCACCCCGGGCGCGCCGGGCACCCCCGGCGCCCTCGGCGGCCCGGAGGCCGCGGCCGCCACGGGCCACCCCGGTGCCGCGCCCCAGCCGCCGTACGGCGGCCCTCCGCAGCAGCCGCCTGCGGGACCGCCGCCGGGCGCCGCGGACGACGCGGCCGCGACCCAGCTCATACCGCCGGTCGCCGCCGCACCGCCGCAGAGACCCGGGGACGACTCCGACGCCACCCAGCTCATCCCCTCGCTCCCGGGGCCGTACGAGGACCCCCGGCCCGGCGCGTACGACCCGCAGGCCGGCGCCGAGCAGCCGCCCCCGCACCCCGGCGCCCCGCCGGCGCAGCCCCCGGCCCAGCCGCCGTTCTCCCCGCCGTCCTTCGACGAGGACTCCCCGCGCTCGCGCCGCCATGCGGCGCCGGTGCACACGCAGTTCGAGGGCCTGTTCCGCGACACCCCCGGCGGGCCAGGTGCCCCCGGCGCCGACGCCGGCGCCACGCAGCGGCTCCCCCCGGTCCGCCCCGGCGGCGCCCCCGCGGGCCGGCCCCCGTACGGCGCCCAGCAGCCCGGCGCCCACCCCGCAGGACCGCCCCCCGGCCCGTACGGCACCGGCGGCGGTCCGGGCGGAGGCGGCCGCTACTACGACGATGACGACGAGCGCCGCGGCGGCATCCCCCGCTGGGCCGCCATCGCCATCGGCACCGCCGCCTGCGCCGCCGTCGGCATCACCGCCGGCTGGCTCCTCAGCAGCGGCGACGGCGGCGGCGACTCCGCCAGCGGCGCCACCCCGAGCGCCAGCGCCGAGAAGGACCCGGGCGGCGAGGACGACGGCGGCGGCGGTGACGACGGCGGCGAGAAGCCGGTCGAGGACGACCCCGCCAAGGCGCAGGCCGAGGAACTGGACGCGCTGCTCGCCGAGAGCAACGACAGCCGCGACGCCGTGATCAGCTCGGTCGCGAACATCCGCGAGTGCAAGGCGCTCGGCAAGGCCGCCAAGGACCTGCGCGACGCGGCGGGACAGCGCCGCGACCTCGTCACCCGGCTCTCGGACCTGAGCGTCGACAAGCTGCCGTCGCACGAGGACCTGACCCGCTCGCTCACCGACGCCTGGAACGCCAGCGCCTCCGCCGACGACCACTACGCCGCCTGGGCCGACGCCGCCAAGCGCGGCAAGGGCTGCGGCGGCGGCGGGAACCACCTGTCGGCGGGCAACAGCGCCAGCGGCGAGGCCACCACCGCCAAGGAGGAGGCGGCCGGACTCTGGAACCCGATCGCGGACGAGTACGGCCTCACGCAGCGCCAGGCGACGCAACTGTGAGCCCCGCGCACGGCACCGGAAGGGACGCCGGCGGTCCCGTCGGCGAAAGGGCTTCCCGCCGCGACCGCCGTTACTCCACCATGGTGCCCATGCCCATCAACGACATGCCGTGGTGGCGCTGGCGCGCCAATGTGCGTTCCGCGCTGCACATGCTCTCCGACCAGGATTTCCAGCGGGAGCACTGGGCCCCGGGGACGGCGGGGTACGGGGACGTCACCGATGCCGTCTACCGCCTCGTCGAGGACACCTGGCTGGACAACTGGTCGGCGGAGAAGTACGTCGGGACGATCTTCCGCGACTCCCGCGAGGCCGCGCTCGTCGACGTCGCCGTGCTGCGCGTGCTGCGCATCATGCACCAGGTCGGCGCGGACTCGCCGGTCTCCGCGTACATGGAGAACCACGCGTGGCCCGAGGCCGTGCGCGCGGCGCGCGAGGCGCACGTGCGGCTCGCGGAGGCCGACGGTGACGACCCGGACGCCCCGCCGCGCTCCCTCGAAGTGCTGGCGATCATGACGGGCGCCGCCTGACGGGTGTGGGATCGTAGGCCCATGAGCGAGTACGTACTGACGCTGTCCTGCCCGGACAAAAAGGGCATCGTGCATGCAGTCTCCAGTTATCTGTTCATGACGGACTGCAACATCGAGGACAGCCAGCAGTACGGCGACCCCACCACGGGCCTGTTCTTCATGCGGGTGCACTTCTCCGCCGAGCCGCAGGCGAACGTCGACAAGCTGCGGGCCAGCTTCGCGGCGGTGGCGGAGTCGTGGGCGATGGACTGGCAGATCCACGAGCAGGGCACGAAGATGCGGGTGCTGCTCATGGTCAGCAAGTTCGGGCACTGCCTGAACGACCTGCTGTTCCGCGCCCGCATCGGCGCGCTGCCGGTGGAGATCGCGGCCGTGGTCTCCAACCACACCGACTTCGAGGAGCTGGTCGGCTCCTACGGCATCCCCTTCCACCACCTGCCGGTCACCAAGGACACCAAGGCGGAGGCGGAGCAGCGGCTGCTGGAGCTGGTCCGGGCCGAGGACGTCGAGCTGGTGGTCCTCGCACGCTACATGCAGGTGATCTCCGACGACCTGTGCAAGCAGTTGGAGGGGCGGATCATCAACATCCACCACTCCTTCCTGCCGAGCTTCAAGGGCGCGAAGCCGTACCACCAGGCGCACGCGCGCGGGGTGAAGCTGATCGGCGCCACCGCGCACTACGTGACGGCGGATCTGGACGAGGGCCCGATCATCGAGCAGGAGGTCGAGCGGGTCGGGCACGAGGTGACGCCGGAGCAGTTGGTGGCGGTCGGCCGGGACGTGGAGTGCCAGGCGCTGGCGCGCGCGGTGAAGTGGCACAGCGAGCACCGGGTGCTGCTGAACGGCACGCGCACGGTGGTCTTCGCGTAGCTCCTCCGCGCCCGCGACGCGGGACACTGCACGGCCCGCGGTCTCGTACGCCCCGGTAAACGCCCTGCGCGCCCGCAGGCCGCTCCACCGCGCCCACGGCGGCCTTTTCGGCCCGCTCGGCCCACGCTCGGCGGCCTACAGCCGCGACAGCGACGCCGTCGCGTACAGGAAGTCCTCCACCGCCTCGCGCTCCCCGTCGCGCCCCACCGCCGCCTCCGCGGGCGACACGTGCCCCGCCGCCAGCCGGCAGAACTCCAGGCCCTCCAGCGCCACATGGGCCACCGTCCGTTCAGGACCCGCGACCGCCCCCGGCGAGTCCAGCGGGAGGTACCAGTTCCCGCCGCCCTTGCCCTCGATCTCCAGGTGCAGCGTGCGGCCCGGCGCCCCCGCCGCCACCAGCGTCCGCGGCGGCGCCGCGCGCCCCGAGCGGCGCCGGTCGGCCAGCCTCTTCGGCAGCAGCCGCGCCGCCAGGTCGATCATGAGGTGCATGTGTTCGGGCGTCGGCGGCACGTACGGGTAGTCCACCGCCTCGGCGATGTCCCAGGCGTGCACCCAGCACTCGAAGGCCCGGTCCACGAAGGCGTCGCGCACCGGCAGCGTCACCCCGCCGCCGTACGGCACCTGAACCTCGGCGATGTTGCTGCCGGCGAACCCCGCGGTCCGTATCAGCTTGTACGTCTGGTCCCGCCACTCCCCGCGCATCTTGCTCGCGTGCTTGCGCCGGAACTCCCGTGCGAGCGACTGCTGTTCCGTGTACGACGAGGCGGCCACCCGCCACAGCGCCTCGGTGCGCTCGGCGGGGGAGGCGACCGTGCGCGGGTGGACCCCGCCGGCGGGCGCCCCCGCGGCGAGCGGGTCGGGGAGGCCGAGCACGAGGGCCAGCAGGCCGTCCACGGCCAGGAGATGGCCGATGACACCGGCCACCGACGTCTCGCGGACCGCCGGCCGGTCGTCGTCGTACCAGGCGAGCTGTACGGGAGCGCCCCAGTCCGCCTCGGTCATGTCGGCCAGCAGCGCGTCGAGCCGGGCCGCCTCGGCGTCGTACGGCGCGGACCAGCCCGGCATCGGGATCCCCGGCATCCGCCGCGTCAGGCACAGCTCCAGCACCCGGCTGCGCAGCGCCGGGTCCATGTCGAGGTTGTCGTGCGGGTGCAGGAGGCGTACGGCATCGCGCAGCCGGAGCGCTTCGTCCGCGCAGGGCGCGCAGTCGGTCAAGTGCGCCTCTACGGCGGCGGTCTCCTCGGGTGCGCAGGCCGCCAGCGCCCACGCGCCGAGCAGGGACTTCAGCCGGCCGTGGTCGTAGGGGCCCATGATCATGAAGGCCGCCCGGCCCCGGTGTGGGCGGTGGCGAGCATCTGCAGCCCGAAGCGGAGCCGGCGGCGGGCCTCGTCGGCGGAGACGCCCAATTCCTCGGCCGTCTGGCGGTAGTCGCGGCGCTTGAAGTACGCCAGTTCCAGCGCGGCGCGCTGCGGTTCCGGCATGGACGTGACGATGTAGTCGGCGCGGGCGGCCGCGGAGACGGCGCGGATGCGCTCCTCGCTGTCCTCGATCTCCCCGGCCGCGCCCGCCTGGATCACGGCCCAGCGCAGCCGCCGCACGGCGTGCTTGTGCGCGAGACTCGCGAGGAAGGCCCGCAGTTGGCCGCGCTTCGGGTCGTAGGCGTCCGGGTGCTGCCAGACGTACGAGAACACCTCGGCCAGCACGCCGCTCGCCTCCTCCTCGTTCTCCAGAACGCGCTGCGCGAGGCCGTAGACGAGGGGCGCGAAGCGGTCGTACAGCTCGCTGAGCGCCGCGGCCTCGCCGCGCGCGAGCCGCTGCTGCATCTTGCGGTTCCAGCGCGGCGGGACGGCGTCCTGTCCGGTGCCGTGCGGTCCGGTGCCGTGCGCCATGCGGCCCCCTATCCGTCGCCCGCCCCCTGGTTACCGGTGTCAACGAATGTAGCGCCGGGAAGTGGGGCGTACGCCCCAGGAGCGTTATCCGTACCGCATGACGTGCAACAGAAGGCAACGAATTGCCAACGGTTATCCAGTGCTGACCGGAATGCGGGGGACGTGTGGGGCGATTGCGCATAGGGTCGGTGTTTCATCTTGTGTGCTGTGGGCACAGCAGGTGACACGTGCAACACAGCAGATTGCAAATGAGCGAATCGGGCAGGCGAGCGGGCACGACAGGCTGACAGGCGACGGAAGGACTGCGACCGGGTGTCTTTGCTCCAGGTGACCACCGACAACCGAGGCGACTGGTACGTACTGTGGGTCTGCGGTGAGCTGGACCTGGTCACCTCGCCCCGCGTGCGGCAGCACGTGCACGACGCCGTCGCCGAGGGCCGCCGCCGCCTCGTCCTCGACCTCTCCGCGGTCCGCTTCTGCGACTCCAGCGGTGTCGGCGTGCTCATCGCGGCCCGCCGGCTGCTGAGTTCCTGCGGGGGCGAGTTCCGCCTGATCCTGCCGGCTGACGGCGGGGTGGGCGCGTCCGGGGGCGTCTCGGGGACCACGGTCTCCGGCGGGGCGCACGTGAACCGGGTGTTCGCGGCGCTGGGCGTACGGCGGCTGTTCGCGGTGTACGCGGACGTGGACGACGCGACGAGCGGCACGGCGGAACCCCTGTCGGCGTAGCCGACGGGGGAATTGGTCCTACTCGGCCTCCTCGGGCTCGTCCGCGGGCTCGTCACGGGCCTGGAGCCCGGCGACCCACAGCGGCATCAGCCACACCATCGCCAGCGCGTACACCAGTACCCACACCGCCGGCACCCCCGGCAGCCCGTCCGCGCCCACCGCCTCGGCCAGCACGAACACCCCTGCCGCCACGGCCAGCAGCACCGTCGCCGCCCGGTGCGCCACGGCCCCCGCGCGGTCGCGCTCGGCGCGCTGCCGCTCGTCCAGCATCCGGGTACGCAGCTCCAGCAGGCCGCGCGTGCCGCCGTTCAGCACGCCGGTGGCGACCATCCACAGCGGCAGCAGGGCCGCCAACGGCGCGATGAGCCAGGCATCGTCGCGGCTGTACAGCAGGGTGACGCACGTCAGCGTCGCGCCCGTGAGCGCCACGTGCGCCCCCACGACGGCGCGGCGCCGCCCTGCGGTGGCGAACACCGGGCGCGCGGCGGGGTCGTTCATGACGCGGAACATCGCGCGGTCGTACTTCGTGGCCTGCTGCGCGCCCCCGTGGGGCCGCTCGGTCGTGGACTGGGTCATCGTGCTCCCCTGTCTGCGCTGTCGTGCTTGTCGTCGTTCCTGCCCGCTCTGCCCGGCCCGTACAGCTCGTCGCTGAGCGGGCGGAACGGCCGGAGGGCGAACAGCACTTCCACCGGCAGTTCGAAGTACTCCGCTATGCGCAGAGCGAGGTCGAGGCTCGGGTTGTACTGCCCGCGTTCGATGTGCCCGATCGTCTGGTAGTGCGCGCCGACGGCCTCGGCCAACTGCTTCCGCGACACGCTCCGCTCTGCGCGGATCACCGCCAGTCTGTTGTGGACCTGCTCGCTCATGTATAAGAAGTTATACATCGAGGGCAGCCCACACAAGAGGGGGGAGGCGGCGATTCGACTACGGAGAGTGCCGAAACTGGGCAGAGCCCCAACACGCTTGGGGGAACTCTTCCGTTACGGTACGAAGTCGGCCCCGACTCCACTACCCTTCATCGGGTGCGAGTTGTCATGCGGCGACACGGACCCGCGGCCCGCGAATCGGTGGCCGGGGCGGTGCGGAATTGCCGGACTCGTACAAGGTCACAGCAGCATGAGTGGTCGACGTCGGACCGGCGTTCGACCGTCGGCCGCGAGCGTCGCACAGTATGCCGCACGCGCACTCTTTCGCGCTGGGATATGCCCGAAGCGCTTGTTGCCGTGACGCTACGTCAATCATCCTGGACGGCAGAGAGATCACGCAGCGTGATCCCGAGGATGGTGTGAGCGGTGCAGACCCTGCAGGTACAGCTCAAGCTATGGCCCGACCCGGTCGAGGTCGGCCGGGCCAGGCGGTGGACGCGGGCGCGGCTGGCGTGGATCGGGGCGACGGCCGACGAGCCGTACGCCGAGTCGCTGGTGATGCTCGTCTCGGAGCTGGTCACCAACGCCGTCGTGCACACCGACCGCCCCGCCGAGCTGCGCCTCGCCCTCCCCGCGTCGGCCGCGGACTGCGGCCCCTACCGGGTGGAGGTCGTCGACACCTGCCCCGCCCCGCCACGGCAGCGGCGCGCGCAGGAGTACGAGACGCACGGCCGGGGGTTGGAGCTGGTCGACGCCATCGCCGACCGCTGGGGGTGGCAGGCGGAAGGATTCGGCAAGGTCATCTGGTGCGAGATCGACCGCGCCTGTGCCTTCGCCCCGCCGCCCGGGGAGCGCACGGACGGCGCGGACGGCGCGCTCTTCGCGGGCGCACACGAACACGCACGCGCCGGCACGAACAGCACGTGACACCTCCGGCGGGGAAGAGGTGTTGACGAGTCGTACAGGCCTGATCACCCTGGTGGGCAGCGATTCGTCGTGAGGGGACGCCGAGGGCTGCCGGCCGGTCGGACGCCCTTGGCGAAGGCGGGTCGCGCATCCGGCGTAAGTCCCCATCCGCCGGTGCCGGGTGGCGGTTCGCCGTGCAGGGCTCGGGGTTGCACGGGCGCGCCGCCACTCGACCCTCTCTCGGGTGTGCGTGGCGTGGGGCACGTCGTACGTGGCGCGATTCTTGCGAATGATGGCGATACGGCTCTCGTCCCCGGCCCCCGGCGGCGCGAAGCTCGAAGCATGAACGTCCTCTGGCTCTTCGCCCACCCCGAACACCGCTCCCTCAACGCCGCACTCCGCGACGACGGCATCCGCGCGCTGCGCGCCGCGGGGCACGAGGTCCGACAGAGCGATCTGTACGCCATGGGCTTCAAGGCCGTACTCGACGCCGACGACTACGCAGACGACCACACAGACGAACACGCGCGCGGTGACGCCGGGCGCCTGCTGGTCGGCGACGCGCAGGAGGACGCCTGGCGGGCCGGGACGGTGCGCCCCGACATCGCGGCCGAGCACGAGAAGCTGGCGTGGGCGGACGCGCTGATCGTGCACTTCCCGCTGTGGTGGTTCGGGCCGCCCGCGATCCTCAAGGGGTGGTTCGACCGGGTGCTCGTGCAGGGGCTGGCGTCGAAGGTCAAGGACGCGGAGGGCACGACGCGGCGGTACGGGGACGGGGGCCTGGCGGGGAAGCGCGCGATGGTGGTCACGTCGGTCGGCGCGCGCGAGGCGAGCTTCGGCACGCGAGGGATCCACGGCCACATCGACGAGGTGCTGTGGCCGCTGCACCACGGCACGTTCTTCTACACGGGGATGGCGCCGCTGCCGCCGTTCGTCGTCTACGGCGCGGACCGGCTGACGCGGGAGGCGTACCCGCAGGTGGCGTCGGGGCTGGCGGAACGGCTGCGGGGTCTGTGGACGACCACGCCGCTGCCGTACCGGCCGGAGCGGGGCGGGGACTACGACGAGGAACTGGCGCTCAGGCCGGAACTGGCGGCGGGTGAACGGGGCTTGAGCATCCACAGCGCGGAGCCGGACGACGCACCGGCACATCCCCCCACTTCCCCGCACACCCATTCCCCGCACACCCGCCCCAGGGTAGGTCGCCCCTCCGACAGTCCCGGCTCAGGCGACCGCGGCGCCGGCCTCCGCGCGGAAGGTGCGGCGGTACGCGCTGGGTGAGACGCCCAGCGCCGTCTGCATGTGCTGCCGCAGCGACGCCGCCGTGCCGAACCCCGCGTCCGCCGCGATCCGGTCCACCGGCAGATCCGTGTCCTCCAGCAAGTGCCGCGCCCGCTCCACCCGCTGCACCGTCAGCCACTGCCCCGGGCTCATCCCCACCTCGTCCCGGAACCGCCGCGTGAACGTCCGCACCGACATCGACTCGCACGCCGCCAAGTCCCGCAGCGCCAGCGGCTCGTGCAGCCGCGCCAGCGCCCACGCCCGCGCCTTCGCCGTCGTCGACACCGCCGGCTCCGGCACCGGTCGCCGGACGAACTGCGCCTGCCCGCCGTCCCGGTGCGGCGGTACGACCGTGCGCCGCGCCACGTCGTTGGCCACGGCGGAGCCGTGGTCGTGCCGGATCATGTGCAGGCACAGGTCGACCCCGGAGGCCACCCCCGCGGACGTCAGCACGTCGCCGTCGTCCACGTACAGCACGTCGGGGTCGAAGCGCACCTTCGGGAACAGCGCCCGGAACCGGTCCCCCGACGCCCAGTGCGTCGTCGCCGGCCGCCCGTCGAGCAGCCCGGCGGAGGCGAGCACGAACGCCCCGGTGCAGATCGACGCGAGCCGCGTCCCCGGCCGCACGAACGCCAGCGCGTCCGCCAGCTCCGCGGGCAGCCGCCCGCGCGTGTACGCCTCGTCCGCCTCGTGCGACGCGGGCACGATCACGGTACGGGCCTGTGCCAGCGCCTCGGGCCCGTACCGTACGTTGACGCTGACGTCCGCGTCCGTACGCACCTCACCGGGCTCGACCGTGCAGGTCACGACCTCGTACAGCGGATCCCCCGCCGCACTCCCGGCCCGCCCGAAGAGCCGGTGCACGATCCCCAGCTCGATGGGCAGCATCCCGTGCCGTACGAAGACCGCGACGGGATGCCGCTCGGGATGCCGGAAGACGGGCACCGAGACCGGTCGGTCCTGCACCGCGGTGGGGCGCTGTGTATCAGCCATGGCCCGATCCTTGCACACCTTGGCCCTCGGGCCACTCGTTCGAGCGTGCTCCCCGGGCCATCCTCGACAGGTGACGCAGCCATCGACGCCCTCCGCACGAGCCGAGACCGAGACGCAGAGCGGGACCGAGGTCGGGACCCGGACCGGGACCCAGGCCGGGACCCAGGCCGGGACCCAGGCCGGGACCGGCGCTCCCGCGCCGGTGAAGCGCCCCGCCCGGCGGCGCGTGCACCGTGCCTGGTTCGTCGCGGCGGTGACCTTCGTGACCGTCGTGGCCGCCGCCTCCTTCGTCGCGCTCCCCGGGCTGCTGATCGGCCCCCTGCACGACGAGTTCGGCTGGTCCCGCGGCACGATCGGCCTCGCGGCCTCCGTCAACCTCACCTTGTACGGCGTCACCGCCCCCTTCGCCGCCGCGCTCATGGACCGCTTCGGGATACGCCGCGTGGTGGCCGCGGCGCTCCTGATGATCGCCACGGGCGCCCTGCTCAGCCACTGGATGACGGCGAGCTGGCAACTGATCCTCTACTGGGGCCTGCTCATCGGCCTCGGCGCCGGCTCCATGGCCCTCGCCTTCTCCGCCACCGTCACCAACCGCTGGTTCGTCAAGCACAAGGGCCTCGTCACCGGCCTCCTCACCGCCGCCACCGCCTCCGGGCAACTCGTCTTCCTGCCCCTGCTGTCCTGGGTCGTGGAGACCCACGGCTGGCGGCCGGCCACGGTCACCGTCGCCCTCGTCTCCGCCGCCGCCGTCCCCTTCGTCTGGCTCCTCCTGCGCGACCACCCCGCCGACGTCGGCCTCGCCCCTTACGGCTCCGAGGAGTTCGTCCCCAAGCCCCCGCCCCAGCGCGGCGCGGCGGGACGAGCCCTGCGCGTCCTGCGCGACGCCTCCCGCAGCGGTACGTTCTGGCTCCTCTGCGGCGCGTTCGCGATCTGCGGCGCGTCCACCAACGGCATCATCCGCACCCACTTCGTGCCCTCCGCCCACGACCACGGCATGGCCATGACCGCGGCCGCCTCGCTCCTCGCGCTCGTCGGCATCTTCGACATCATCGGCACCGTCGCCAGCGGCTGGCTCACCGACCGCTACGACGCCCGCCGGCTGCTCGCCGTCTACTACGGGCTCCGCGGCCTGAGCCTCATGTTCCTGCCGCTGCTCCTCGGCCCCTCGATCCACCCGCCGATGATCTTCTTCATCGTCTTCTACGGCCTCGACTGGGTCGCCACCGTCCCGCCCACCCTCGCGCTCTGCCGCGCGCACTTCGGCGAGGACAGCGCGATCGTCTTCGGCTGGGTCCTCGCCTCCCACCAGATAGGCGCCGCGCTCGTCGCCTGGCTCGGCGGCGTGGCACGCGACGTGACCGGCTCGTACGACATGGTGTGGCTGGTGTCGGGCGGGCTGTGCGCGCTGGCGGCGATGATGTCGCTGGTGGTGAGGCGAGGAGGGGAGCGGGAGCCTGTACAGGCCGCGGCATAGGACCTACCGGACCATCGTCCGGCGAGTGCCCGGTCGTGATCGGCCCGGTCGTACCCTCACGCCCGCCCGAGGGTATGCGGCTGGTCTGACAGTGCCCTGTGCGTGCGGTTCTTCCCTCACGCCCGCCCAAGGGTAGGCGGGTGGTCTGACAGTGCGGGTGTGGCGGGGTGTTGAGCCGGT
>NZ_JBDPMI010000051.1:0-30693 GCF_039871555.1 Streptomyces sp. B5E4 | reverse complement strand
CCGTGAGGGAGCCGGGGCCGCCGCCCGTACACGATCAGGCGCTCACCGCGTCTCGGTGACCTTCGCCAGCGAGCGCGGGGCGTCCGGGTCCTGGCCGCGGGCGATGGTGACCTCGTACGCGAGCAGTTGCAGCGGCAGGATCTCCAGGATCGGCTGCACCTCCTCCGCCACCCCCGCCGTGGGCAGGGCGAAGCCTCCCGCGGCGGCGTCGACCTGCGCCTGCGGACCGATGACGACCAGGTCCGCGCCGCGGTCCCGCAGCCGGTCCAGCACCGGCTGCAGCGCCTCGCCGCCGCGGCCGTCGGTGACGATGGCGATGACCGGCGAGACGTTGTCGACCATGGCCAGCGGGCCGTGCAGCAGGTCGGCGCCGGAGTAGGAGAGCGCCGGGATGTACGACGTCTCCATCAGCTTCAGCGCCGCCTCCTTGGCCGTCGGATAGCCGTAGCCGCGCGAGGTGAGGACCATCCGCTCGGCGAAGCGGTAGCGCTGCGCCAGGGCCTTCACCTCGTCCTGCCGGGCGAGGATCTGCTCGGCCAGCTCCGGCAGCACCGCGGCGGCCTCGCCCTGCCCGCCGCGCATGCCCTCGACGAAGAGGTAGAGCGCCAGCAGCGAGGCGGTGTACGTCTTGGTCGCCGGCAGCGCCTTCTCCGGGCCCGCCTGGACGTCGATGTGGTACTCGCTGACGCCGGCCAGCGGCGAGTCCGGGTTGTTGGTCACGGCCAGCGTGAGGGCGCCGGCGTCGCGGGCGGCCCGGGTGGAGGCGACGAGGTCGGGCGAGCCGCCGGACTGGCTGACGGTGATCACCAGCACGTCGGTGAGGTCCGGCTTGGCCTCGTACGCCGTGGTGGTGGACATCGACGTCAGCCCGCACGGCAGCCCGAGCTGGACCTCCAGCAGGTACTTGGCGTACAGCGCGGCGTTGTCCGACGTGCCGCGCGCGGTCAGCAGGACGAAGCGCGGCGAGCGGGCCGCGATCGCCTCGGCGACCCTGCGGATCTCCGGGGCGCCGTGCGCCAGGACGCGGCGCAGGGCCTCGGGCTGTTCGGCCATCTCGCCGGCCATGATCCGGCCCGGCTGGGCGGCAGTCATGCGGGGTGCCTCCGTAGTGCGGTGTCAGGTGGTACAGGCGATGGCGGTCAGGCCCCGGCGCCCTTGCCGGTGATGACCTCCGCGGCGGCGCGTCCGCAGACGCGGGCGGCACCGTGTGTCGCGATGTGCGGCGCCCCGCGCGGCGGCGCCTGCGGCACACCCATCTCCACCACGACGGTGTCGGGACGGGCGGCGAGCAGGGCGTCGAGCGCGTCCGCCATCCAGGGGTGGCGGTGGGCGTCGCGCACCACTGCGACGATCCTACGATCACCCGCCGCCGCGAGCACATTTGCGGTCAGCGCCGACAAACCCTCCCGGCTCGCCGCGTCCCCGCTCCCGCCGCCGTCGGCGCCCAGCGCCGAGCCGTCGAAGACCGCGGACTCCGTGCCGGGCAGTGCCCGCTCCAGCTCCGCGCCGACGCCCCACGGGGTCTCCTGCCCCACCGCGATGCTGGCCACCGGCGTGAACCCCGCGACGTACACCGGGCCGGCCGGCGGCTCGTAGCCCGCGGCCCCCGTGACGCGCAGCGCCCGGCGCGCCGCGGCCTGGCCGACGCCGGGGTCCGGCGCGATCCCCTCCACCGCGCCGGACGCCGCCGACGCCGACCAGGCGGCCAGCGCCCGTACCCGGGCAGCGGCATCGGCGAGCCGCTCCTCGGGCAGGTCGCCGCTGCGCACCGCGGCCACCAGGGCGTCGCGGGTGCGCAGCACGATCTCCTCGTCGCCGCGGGCGCCGATGCACATCGCGTCGGCGCCGGCCGCGACGGCCCGTACCGCACCGCCTTCGATGCCGTACGTCGCGGCGATGGCCTGCATCTCCAGCGCGTCCGTGATGATCAGGCCGGTGAAGCCGAGCCCGCCGTCGGCGACGGGGGCGCGCAGCAGGCCGGTGAGCACCGCGGGGCTGAGGGTGGCGGGCACGTCGGTGCGCAGCGCGGGCAGCAGGATGTGCGCGCTCATCACGGCCTTGACGCCGGCGGCGATCGCGGCCCGGAAGGGCACCAGTTCGCGCTCGCTCAGCACGTCGACGGGGACGTCGATGCGCGGCATGGCGTGGTGCGAGTCGACGTTGGTGTCGCCGTGGCCCGGGAAATGCTTGGCACAGGCGCTGACGCCCGCGTCCTGCAGACCCTCGATGTACGCGGCGGTGTGCCGGGCGACGAGCGCCGGTTCCGCGCCGAAGGAGCGCGCGCCGATGACCGGGTTGTCGGGGTTGGAGTTGACGTCGGCGGACGGCGCCCAGTCGAGGTTGACGCCGGCCTCGGCGAGCCGGCGGCCCAGCTCGCGGGCGACGGCCCGGGTCAGCCCGGGGTCGTCGACGGCGCCGAGGGCGAGGTTGCCGGGGAACGAGGAGCCGGTGCGCACCTCGAGCCGGGTGACGTCGCCGCCCTCCTCGTCCATCGCCACCAGCACGTCGGGCCGGGCGGCGCGCAGCCGGGCGGTGAGCCGGGCGACCTGCTCCGGGTTCTCGATGTTGCGGCCGAAGAGCCCGACACCGGTCAGGCCCTCGTCGAGGCGGCGCAGCACCCAGTCCGGGGGCGCGGTGCCCAGGAAGCTCGGCTGCAGTACGGCGAGGGCGTCCCGGGTCAGGGTGTCGGTGCTCCCTGCGAGTGTCGTCATGGCCGTCGTGCTGTCCCTTCCCGCGGCGGGTGGTTCCGCCGCAGCTTACGAGGTGGTACGTCAGCCCTTCACGGCGCCGGCGGTGAGACCGGCGGTGACCTTGCGCTGCAGGTACAGGAAGAGCACCAGGATGGGCAGGGCGAACAGCGACGCGGCGGCCATGGTGGCGCCCCAGTCGTCGCCGAACTGGGTCTGGAACTGCGACAGCCACAGCGGCAGGGTCTGCGCCTCGGCCTCCTTGTTGAGGACCAGCACCATCGGGAACTCGTTCCAGGCGGTGATGAAGCCGAAGAGCGAGGTGGCCATGAGCCCCGGCGCCAGCAGCGGGAAGATCACCTTGCGGAACGCCTGGACGCGGGTGGCGCCGTCGACCATGGCCGCCTCCTCCAGGTCCTTGGGCACCGCGGCCACGAAGTTGCGCAGGGTCAGGATGGTCAGCGGCAGCACCATCACGGTGTAGAAGAGCGTGAGCGGCACCAGGCTGTTCAGCATGTCCGCGTCGCGCACCAGCATGTACACCGAGATGACCATGACCTCCCAGGGCGCCATCTGCGCGAACATGAAGACCAGGATGAGGCTGGTACGCCCCCGGAAGCGCATCCGCGCGATGGCGAAGGACGCCAGCAGCGCGATGAGCAGCGAGAAGCCGACCGCCAGCAGGGTCACCGTGAGCGAGTTCTTCCAGAAGTTCCAGAAGTTGTCGGCGTCGAAGGCCGTGCGGTAGTGCTCGAAGGTCGGATCCAGGGGGAACCAGACCGGGTCCTCGCTGATGATGTCGCCGGTCGGCTTGAGGGACGTGGCGAACATCCAGTACACGGGGAAGAGGAAGATGACGAACAGCACCACGGCCGTCGCGTTGGGCCAGAAGCGGCCGAAGAGCGAGCGCCTCACGAGTCTTCCCTCTCCTGCTTCATGAGCAAGCGGATGTAGTACGACGTCAGCCCCATCAGGACCAGGATCGTGAGCACGGAGATGGCCGCCCCCATGCCGTAGTGCTGGTTGCCGACGCCCTCGACGAAGGCGTAGACGGGCAGCGTCTCGGTGAGCCGGTCGGGGCCGCCGCCGTTGATCGCGTAGACGTGCGGGAACGCCTTGAAGATCCAGATGATCTCCAGGAACGTCGTGGCGAGCAGGAACGGCTTGATGAAGGGGAAGGTCACCGAGGTGAACGTGCGCCAGGCGCCGGCGCCGTCGAGCCCCGCGGCCTCGTACAGCTCCTTGGCGATCGTGGTCGTGGCGGCGTAGAGGTTGATCGCCACGAACGGGACCGACGTCCAGACGAGCATCACCGTGATCACGAAGAAGGTGGAGAACTGGCTGCTGGTCCAGGAGTAGTCGGCCATCGAGTGCCAGCCGAGCTTGTCCAGGATCCAGTTGACGACCCCGTAGCGCTCCGCGAACAGCCACTGGTAGACGGTGGTGGCCGCGATGATGGGCATCGCCCAGGCGAGCACGAGCGCCATCAGCAGGGTGAGCCGCATCTTGCGGCCGAGCCGGGCGAGCAGCAGCCCGACCAGGGTGCCGAACAGCATGATGAGCGAGACGTTGACCGCGGTGAAGACGATCGTCCGGAGCGTGACGCGCCAGAAGTCCTCGCCGCCGAGGGCGTCGGCGTAGTTGTCGACGCCGTTCCATACGGTGAGGTGCTGGATCAGCTCCTTCATGCCGAGTTGCTGGAACGACAGGATGCCGTTCTTGATCAGCGGCCAGCCGAGCAGCACCGCGGTGAGCACCAGCGCGGGCAGCAGCAGCAGGTACGGAAGGGCGCCGGCGGAGCCCTGGGCCTTGCGGTGGCGTCCGGGCGGTGGGGGTTGTGTCGTACGGGCGCGGCCTTTGGCCTTCTCGGCCGGCCTCGGTATCTGCACAGTCATGATGCGGCGATCTCTTCGGGACGAGGTGGTTTCGGACCCGCGGGTGCGGGCGGGGCCGGGTCGTACCCGGCCCCGCCCGCCCGATGGCGCTTACTCCTGCGCGAGGCGCTCGTTCAGATCGCCCTCGACCGACTTGGCCGCATCCTCGTGGGAGTCACCGTTGAGGTAGGCGGTCATGTAGGACTTGATGGGGTTGGGAGTGTTCTCCACCGCGCCCCACTCCGGGATGAGCGGCGTGGTGCCGCCGACGGCGGCGGCGGGCGCCGCGGCCTCGGCCGCCTCGTTGCCCTGCAGCTTCGACTGCAGCGAGTCCTTGTTGGGGATCACGCCGTTGGCGGCCGCGAGGGCGCCCTCGTGCTTGTCGGAGAGCACGATCTTCAAGAACTCCTGGGCGAGTTCCTGCTTCTCGCTGCCCGCGGCGACGGCCAGGTTGGAGCCGCCGAGGAAGACGCTCTCGGGGGTGTCGGCGGTCTCACCGGGGATGGTGAAGTAGCCGATCTCCTTCTCGAAGTTCTTGTCCTTGCTCGCCTCGATCGCGATGCCGGACTCCCAGCCCATGCCGATGATCGCGCCGGTCTTGCCCTTGCCGAAGACCTCGCCCTGCTGCGGGGTGGCCTCGTCCTTGTCCTTGGGCGCCGTGGAGTAGTCGGCGTACTGCTTGTAGATCTCCATGGCCTGGCCGACCTTGGGGTCGGCGAGGTTGGAGACCCACTTGTCGCCGTCCTGCTTCACCAGCTCGGCGTCCTGGCCGATGAGCAGGCCGTCGAAGAAGTACCAGTTCTGGCCGGGCATGTAGATCGGCTCGGCGTCGGTGTTCTTCTCGATCTTGTCGAAGGCCGCGAAGAGGTCGTCACGGGTCTTGGGGATCTCCGTGATGCCGGCTTCCTCGAAGATCGACTTGTTGTACATCACCACGCGGTTGGCGAAGAACCACGGGACGGCGTACTGCTTGCCCTCGAAGATCGACGACTCGTTGAGGGACTCGGTCCACTCGGTGCCGATCTCCTCCTTCAGCGAGGTCAGGTCCGCCAGACCGCCGGTCGCCGCATAGGCGGGCGTCTGGGTGTTGCCGACCTCGACCACGTCGGGCGGGCTCTCCTCGGACAGCGCGGTGGTCAGCTTCTGCTGAATGCCGTTCCACTGCTGCACCTTGTATTCGAGCTTGGCGCCCGTCTTCTTCTCGAACTCGGCCTGGACGTCCTTCAGCCAGTCGTCCGGGGTCGAGCCGTCCATGGCCCAGAAGGTGAGCGTTTCGCCCTTGAACGACCCGGGGCCACCGCCCCCCTTGTCGTCCTCGCCACCATCGTCAGAACCGCAGGCGGCGAGGCTTGCCACCAGGCCAGCCGCCGCCAGCACCGCTACCGCCGTGCGCTTCACGTCACCCTCCTCAACATGCCGGCCCACGCCCCCCTGCCGTCTTTCGCCAGCGATTCGCCACCGAAAAGTCCTTGCTCCCGGACCCTGCCCGCGGAGTGGACTTGTGGTCTTTAATGGTTTAGACCAGGTTGACGGTCTTGGTCTGGACCAATCGTGGAACGAAGCCTGGCCTAGACCAATGAGGGTGTCAAGGGTGTGCGGCCTGCTGGTTCGGCTTCCGTTACCGGACCGACATGTGTGCTATCCCGTCACCCCGCGAGTGCACCGACGGGTGACGAGCCGTGCCAGGATGTGAGCCGCTACCAGACGGAGGAGTCATGAGGACGAACGCCGGACCGGCCGAGGGAACGTCGGCTGCGACGGTACCGGCAGCCGACGAGCCGGGACGTGCCGGGAGCAGCACCGGGCGGACCACCCGCGTGCCCAAGTACTACCGGCTCAAGCGGCATTTGCTGGAGATGACCGAGACCCTGCCTCCCGGCACCCCGGTGCCGCCGGAGCGCACGCTCGCCTCCGAGTTCGACACCTCCCGTACGACCGTGCGCCAGGCGCTGCAGGAACTGGTCGTGGAGGGGCGGCTGGAGCGGATCCAGGGCAAGGGCACGTTCGTGGCCAAGCCCAAGGTCTCGCAGGCCCTCCAACTGACCTCGTATACCGAGGACATGCGGGCCCAGGGTCTCGAACCCACCTCACAGCTCCTGGACATCGGCTACGTCACCGCCGGCGACCAGCTCGCCGAGCGGCTCGACATCACCCCCGGCGGGCGTGTGCTGCGCATCGAGCGGCTGCGCCTGGCCAACGGCGAGCCGATGGCCATCGAGACCACCCACCTGTCCGCGAAGCGCTTCCCCGCGCTGCGCCGCAGCCTGGTCAAGCACTCCTCGCTCTACACCGCGCTCGCCGAGGTCTACGACGTCCACCTGGCCGAGGCCGAGGAGACCATCGAGACCTCGCTCGCCACGCCCCGCGAGGCGGGGCTGCTGGGTACGGACACGGGCCTGCCGATGCTGATGCTCTCGCGCCACTCCGTCGACACCCACGGCGAGCCGGTGGAGTGGGTCCGCTCGGTCTACCGCGGCGACCGCTACAAGTTCGTCGCCCGCCTGCGCCGCCCGGTGGGCTGAGCGACCACGCCGCACGCGGCCCCGGCACGGCGCCGGGGCCGCCGCCGTATGCCGCCGTACCCCTGCCGCGTGCCGGGGCGACGACTCCGGCCCCGCAGCGGCCGCGTACCGCGGGGCGTTTCGCCGGCCCGCGCCCGTACCGGGCGCACGTGCGCCCTCCGAAGGATGCCGGCCGTACACCGTCCCCGCCGCCCGACCACTGGGGCCTGGGTCGCAAGCACCTCCTCGCCGGCATCGACGCCGGCCTGCGCCGGCTCGTCACCGGCGGCAAGGTGCGGCACATCGGCGCCGGCAACGTCACCGGCCGGCAGTTGCAGAAGGCGATCGGCCTCAGCAGGGCGCCCGGCTGGGAGCCCTTCACCTGCCTCCAGCCGCTCTACCACCTGCTGGACCGCTCGACCGAGTGGGAGCTGCCCGACGTCTGCCGCAACGAGGGCCTGGGCGTCATCCCGTGGAGCCCGCTGCGCGGCGGCCGGCTCGCCGGGGCGATCCGGCGCGGCACCGACGCGCCCGCCGCGGGCAGCCGGGTGGCGACCGCGGAGCGGATGGGCTGGAGCGAGTCGTGGAGCGCGTACGCCGGGCGAGGAGCGCACCGGCGCACGCTGGACGCGCTGCACGCCGTGGCGGAGGAGACCGGCCGGCCCGCCGCCGAGGTCGCCGTCAACCGACTGCTGCGCCGCCCCGGCGTCACCGCGCCCCTCATCGGCGCGCGCCCCACCGAGCAGCTCACCACGACGCTGCCGTCCTCCGACTGGGAGCTGACGCCGGCGCAGACCGCTCGCCTCGTCGAGGCGGGCGCGCCGCCGCGGCCGTACCCGTACAACGTGATCGCCACCGACCCCGAGGACCGCTGAGCCGCCGCCGGGGCCGGACACCGCGCCCGGCCCCGGCGCTCCCCCCTGGCCGCAGCGCCCCGGCCGGGACTTTCGTGATCGGATAGCGACTGATCGCCCTAGTGACGGCGGCCTGACCCTGCTCTACATTTCGAGCGCATTGCAAGAGATTGAGAGCTCAGGGGACGGAGCAGCCATGACTGTGCAAGCACCCCCGGACGTGCCGCGAAAGCCACGCCTGGAACCGAAGAGCGTGGTCCTGTGGACCGCGGTCGCCCTGGTGGGCGCCGTCGGCTGGACCATGCTGGCGCTCTCCCGGGGCGAGGAGGTCTCCGCGGCCTGGATGGTGGCCGCGGCCCTCGGCTCGTACGCCATCGGCTACCGCTTCTACTCGAAGTTCATCGCCTATCGCGTGCTCAAGGCCGACAAGACGCGCGCCACCCCGGCCGAACGGCTCGACAACGGCATCGACTTCCAGCCGACGGACCGCCGGGTCCTCCTCGGCCACCACTTCGCCGCGATCTCCGGCGCGGGCCCGCTGGTCGGCCCGGTGCTGGCGGCGCAGATGGGCTTCCTGCCTGGCACCATCTGGATCGTCGCGGGCGTGATCTTCGCCGGCGCGGTCCAGGACATGGTGGTGCTGTTCTTCTCCACCCGCCGCAACGGCCGTTCGCTCGGCCAGATGGCGCGCGAGGAGATCGGCCCTGTCGGCGGTGCCGCCGCGCTGATCGCCGTCTTCGCAATCATGATCATCCTGCTGGCGGTGCTGGCGCTGGTCATCGTCAACGCGCTGGCGGAGTCCCCCTGGGGCACGTTCTCCATCGGCATGACGATCCCGATCGCCCTGTTCATGGGCTTCTATCTCAGGATGATCCGGCCGGGTCGGGTCGCCGAGGTGTCGCTGATCGGCATCGCCCTGCTGCTGCTCGCGCTGGTCGCGGGCCGGTGGGTGGCCGAGTCCTCGCTCGCGGACACGTTCACGCTGAGCAAGGAGTCGCTGGTCATCTGGATGGTCATCTACGCCTTCATCGCCTCGGTGCTGCCGGTGTGGATGCTGCTCGCGCCGCGCGACTATCTGTCGACGTTCATGAAACTCGGCACCATCGCGCTGCTGTTCATCGGCGTGGTCGTGGCCGCGCCGACGCTGAAGATGGAGGGCGTCACCGACTTCGCCGGCGAGGGCACGGGACCGGTCTTCGCCGGCTCGCTCTTCCCGTTCGTCTTCATCACCATCGCCTGCGGCGCCCTGTCCGGCTTCCACTCCCTCATCTCCTCCGGCACCACACCCAAGATGGTGCAGAAGGAGACGCAGATCCGCATGATCGGCTACGGCTCCATGCTGATGGAGTCCTCCGTCGCGATCGTGGCGATGATCGCCGCCTGCGTGCTGGACCCGGGGCTGTACTTCGCGATGAACTCGGCGCCCACGGTGATCGGCGACACCGCGCAGTCGGCGTCGGAGGCGATCCAGGGCTTCGGGTACGAGATCACACCGGCGGCCCTGCAGGCCGCGGCCGACTCCGTCGAGGAGTCGACGCTGCTGTCCCGTACCGGAGGCGCGCCGACGTTCGCGATCGGCGTCTCGGAGATCTTCTCCGACGTGACCGGGGACAGTCTGAAGGCCTTCTGGTATCACTTCGCGATCATGTTCGAGGCGCTGTTCATCCTCACCGCGCTGGACGCGGGGACCCGGGTGGGCCGCTTCATGCTGCAGGACACCCTCGGCAACATCTACAAGCCGCTCAAGCGCGTGAGCTGGTGGCCGGGGCTCATCGCCACCAGCGCGGTCGTCGTGGGCCTGTGGGGCTACTTCCTGTGGGTCGGCGTCAACGACCCCCTCGGCGGCATCAACCAGCTCTTCCCGCTCTTCGGCATCACCAACCAGTTGCTGGGCGCGGTGGCGCTGACGATCTGCACCACGCTGCTGATCAAGTCCGGGCGGCTGAAGTGGGCGTGGGTGACGGGCATCCCGCTGATCTGGGTCGCGGTGGTGACGCTCACCGCGAGCTGGCAGAAGGTGTTCTCGGACGACCCGCGGGTCGGCTTCTTCGCCCAGGGCGACGTGGCGCAGGAGGGCATCGACTCCGGCAAGCTGTCCGGGCAGGAGCTGGAGGACGCCGAGACGATCGTCACCAACACCACGGTCGACGGGGTGCTGTCCGCGGTCTTCGCGCTGCTGGTGATCGTCGTGATCCTGGACGCGGCCCGCATGTGCGTGAAGTCCCTGCGCAACCCGGAGTCCGTCGTCAGCCACGAGGAGCCGTACCACGAGTCGTCGTTCATCGCACCGGCGCAGCTGATCGCGACCAAGGAGGAGAAGCAGGAGCTGGCCGCGGCCGGGCTGGGCAGCGGCGGCGGGTTCAAGCCGGGCACGCGACCGGGTGCCGGCGGCGGCGAGGGCGGCGGTGCGCAGGCCGGAGGGAGCTCGTGACCGGGACGGCGGCGCTGGCGCTGGCCGGCCGCAAGGTCTGGTGGTACGTCCGCGAGGTGATCGGCGACACGGCGTACGAGCGCTACGTCGAGCACCTGCGCGGGCACGACCCCGACGCGAAGGTGCCCACCCGGCGCGAGTTCGAGCGGATGCGCACGGACGCGGGCGACGACCCGCGCAAGGGCTTCCGCTGCTGCTGAGCGCGGTGCGGCCAAGGCCGCAGGCGTACGGGCCGCCGTCCCGGCATGCGGGGGCGGCGGTCCGTTGTCGGTGGGGCAGGGCAGACTCGAAGGCATGGACTTCACGGTGCGGCCGGTGCGGCCGGAGGAGTACGAGCGGGCGGGCGAGCTGGTCGCCCAGGCGTATCTGGCGGACGGGCTGCTGACGTTCGGCGAGGACGACGAGTATGTGCACGAGCTGCGCGACGTGCGCCGCCGGGCCGCGGCGGAGCGCGCCGAGGTGCTGGTCGCGGTCGACGGGGACGGCCGGGCGGACGGCGGGCGGGTGCTGGGCAGTGTGACGTTCGTGACGACGGGGTCGCCGTTCGCGGAGCTGAGCGGGCCGGGCGAGGGCGAGTTCCGGATGCTGGCGGTGGCCCGGGAGGCGCGCGGCCGGGGCGTGGGCGAGGCGCTGGTGCGGGCCTGTCTGGACCGCTCGCGGGAGCTGGGCGCGCACCGGGTGGTGCTGTCCAGCACCCCGGAGATGGGCACGGCCCACCGGCTGTACGAGCGGCTGGGGTTCGTCCGTACCCCGGCGCGGGACTGGCTGCCGCTGCCCGATCTGCCGCTCTGGGCCTTCGTCGCGGACCTCTGACGCCCGACCGGCATGCGACACAACATATAGGGGTGCTTCCCAGGCAAGCCACTAGATGTATGCTCGTCCTAGCTGCCGACGCAGGGGAATCCGGTGGAAGTCCGGAGCTGTCCCGCAACGGTAAGCGATGTATGGCCATGCCTGCGACGTGCCGGCGGGTCCGTATGTCGTGAGCCCGAAAACCTCCGGCAGCGATCGATGACGTCCGGGTCTCGTGGATTGGGCTCGCGGACGCACACGGGTTGCCTCGACGGAGGCCGGCATGCCCGCCTGCGCCCGTACCGCAGCCCTCTCCCGCGCGGCCCCGCCGAGCGAGGGAGAGCACCATCTTGACGATCGCACCACCGGCCGCGCCTACGGAGCCCGCCTCCGCCACCTCCCGTGCCGGCGACGGCCCGGCCACCGCGCTCACCCGCACCCTCGCCGAGCTGACCGCCGACCTGCCCGCCACCGACCCGGCCCGGGTCGCCGCCGACGCCCTGCGCGGACGCCACCCGGGCTCCGGCGAGGCTCAGTTGCGGGAGCTGGCCACCGAGGCCGCCGCGGCGCTGATCGCCGAGGAGCCGGAGTACTCGAAGCTGGCCGCCCGGCTGCTGACCCGGGCCGTCGCCGAGGAGGCCGCGGGCCAGGGCGCCACGAGCTTCTCCGCCGCGATCGCCGTGGGCCACCGCGAGGGCATCGTCGCCGACGCCACCGCCGCGTTCGTCCGGCGGCACGCCGCCCGCCTCGACGCGCTGGTCGACGAGGCCGCCGCCGAGGGCCGCGACGACCTGTTCGGCTACTTCGGCCTGCGCACGGTCTCCACCCGCTACCTGCTGCGCCACCCCACCGAGCGCGCCGTCATCGAGACCGCCCAGCACTTCTTCCTGCGCGTCGCCTGCGGGCTGGCCGCCGACGAGTCCGAGGCCGCCGTGGCCGAAGTCGCCGAGCTGTACGGGCTGATGAGCCGCCTCGGCTACCTGCCCTCCTCCCCCACCCTCTTCAACTCCGGCACCCGCCACCCGCAGATGTCGTCCTGCTACCTGCTGGACTCCCCCCTCGACGAGCTGGATTCGATCTACGAGCGCTACCACCAGGTCGCCCGGCTGTCCAAGCACTCCGGCGGCATCGGCATCCCCTTCACCCGGGTCCGCTCCCGCGGCTCGCTGATCCGCGGCACCAACGGCCACTCCAACGGCATCGTCCCGTTCCTGCGCACCCTGGACGCCTCCGTCGCCGCCGTGAACCAGGGCGGCAAGCGCAAGGGCGCCGCCTGCGTCTACCTGGAGCCCTGGCACGCCGACGTCGAGGAGTTCCTGGAGCTGCGCGACAACACCGGCGAGGAGGCCCGCCGCACCCACAACCTCAACCTCGCGCACTGGATCCCGGACGAGTTCATGCGCCGCGTCGAGGCCGACGGCCCCTGGTCGCTGTTCTCGCCCGCCGAGGTGCCGGAACTGACCGACCTGTACGGCGCCGGGTTCGACGCGGCGTACGCGCGCGCGGAGGCCGAGGGGCGGTACGTCAAGCAGGTCCCCGCACGGCAGTTGTACGGCCGCATGATGCGTACCCTCGCGCAGACCGGCAACGGCTGGATGACGTTCAAGGACGCCGCCAACCGCACCGCCAACCAGACCGCGGAACCCGGCGCCGTCGTGCACTCCTCGAACCTGTGCACCGAGATCCTGGAGGTCTCGGACGACGGCGAGACCGCGGTGTGCAACCTGGGCTCGGTCAACCTCGCCGCCCACCTCGGCCCGGACGGCGAGATGGACTGGGAGAAACTGGACGCCACGGTCCGCACCGCCGTGACGTTCCTCGACCGCGTCGTGGACATCAACTTCTACCCCACCGAGCAGGCCGCCGCCTCCAACTCCCGCTGGCGGCCCGTGGGCCTGGGCGTGATGGGCCTCCAGGACGTCTTCTTCCGGCTGCGGCTGCCCTTCGACTCGCCCGGGGCGCGGGCGCTGTCCACCCGTATCGCCGAGCGCCTCATGCTCGCCGCGTACGCCACCTCCGCCGACCTCGCCGAACGGCACGGCGCGCACCCGGCCTGGTCCCGCACCCGCGCCGCCCGCGGCGTGCTGCACCCCGACCACTACCCCGCGGCCGACGTGACCTGGCCGGAACGCTGGACCGCGCTGCGCACCCGGATCTCGGAGACCGGCCTGCGCAACTCGCTGCTGCTGGCCATCGCGCCGACCGCGACGATCGCGTCCATCGCCGGCGTCTACGAGTGCATCGAGCCGCAGGTCTCCAACCTCTTCAAGCGCGAGACGCTGAGCGGCGAGTTCCTCCAGGTCAACAGCTACCTCGTGGCCGAGCTGAAGGCGCTGGGGGTGTGGGACGCGCAGACCCGCGAGGCGCTGCGCGAGCACGACGGGTCCGTACAGGAGCTGACCTGGATCCCCGAGGAGGTCCGGGCGCGCTACCGCACGGCGTGGGAAATGCCGCAGCGCGCGCTGATCGACATGGCCGCGGCCCGTACGCCCTACCTCGACCAGGCCCAGTCCCTCAACCTCTTCATGGCCGCGCCGACCATCGGCAAGCTCAGCTCGATGTACGCCTACGCCTGGAAGTCCGGGCTGAAGACGACGTACTACCTGCGCTCCCGCCCGGCGACCCGGATCGCCCGCTCGGCCCGCGCCGCCGCGCCCGCCGGCCCCGCCCCCGTACCCCTGCCCGTCCAGCAGCCGCACGCCGACGACGCCGTCGCCTGCTCCCTGGAGAACCCCGAGACCTGCGAGGCCTGCCAGTGACCACCGCCACCGCAGCCAAGAACCTGCTCGACCCCGGCTTCGAGCTGACCCTGCGCCCCATGCGCTACCCGGACTTCTACGAGCGCTACCGGGACGCGATCAAGAACACCTGGACCGTCGAGGAGGTCGACCTCCACTCCGACGTCTCCGACCTCGCCAAGCTCTCCCCGGGCGAACAGCACCTCATCGGCCGGCTGGTGGCCTTCTTCGCCACCGGCGACTCGATCGTGGCGAACAACCTGGTGCTCACGCTCTACAAGCACATCAACTCGCCGGAGGCCCGCCTCTACCTCTCCCGCCAGCTCTTCGAGGAGGCCGTGCACGTCCAGTTCTATCTGACGCTGCTCGACACCTACCTCCCCGACCCGGACGAGCGGGCCGCGGCGTTCGCCGCCGTCGAGAACATCCCGTCGATCCGGGAGAAGGCGCAGTTCTGCTTCCGCTGGATGGACTCCGTGGAGAACATCGAGCGGCTGGAGACCAGGGAGGACCGCCGCCGCTTCCTGCTCAACCTCATCTGCTTCGCCGCCTGCATCGAGGGCCTGTTCTTCTACGGCGCGTTCGCGTACGTCTACTGGCTGCGCTCCCGCGGCCTGCTGCACGGGCTCGCGACCGGCACGAACTGGGTCTTCCGCGACGAGAGCATGCACATGGACTTCGCGTTCTCCGTGGTCGACACGGTCCGCGAGGAGGAGCCCGGCCTCTTCGACGAGGAGCTGGGGCGGCAGGTGCGCGACATGCTCGACGAGGCGGTGCGGGCGGAGCTGCAGTTCGCACGGGACCTGTGCGGCGAGGGCCTGCCGGGGATGAACACCGACTCGATGCGCGCGTATCTGGAGTGCGTGGCGGACCAGCGGCTGGTCCGGCTGGGCTTCGCGCCGGTGTACGGGTCGCAGAATCCGTTCGCGTTCATGGAGCTGCAGGACGTGCAGGAGCTGACGAACTTCTTCGAGCGCCGCCCGTCCGCGTACCAGGTGGCGGTGGAGGGCTCGGTCGGGTTCGACGACGAGTTCTGAAACCGCGCCGCCGGCCGGACCTGCCGCGAGGGCGGGTCCGGCCGGCGGCCGCTCACCGCTGCGGCGGCGTCGCCGCGCGGCTGGTGCTGCTGCTCTCGCCCGGGGTCAGATGCCGCAGGAGGGAGCGGACCAGTAGCGCGAGGACCGGCCGTCCACGTGCGTGTGGTCGTTGTGGCCCGGGTAGCCGGGACCGAGGATCCCGCCGAAGCCGTGGGTACGCGCCTGCTGGGCCAGCCGGCAGAACGACGGGGAGCCGACGAGGTCGGCCGCCGTACCGTACAGATGCTGGCTGTTGGAGGCACCGCCGACCGCGTTGTTGCAGGAGACGGAGCGGAAGCCGCTGCTGATGTTGATCGGCACGTCACCCAGGGCGTGCCGCATCGCCTCCAGCTTCCACATGGTGCGCTTGGCGTTCTCCTTGGCTGTCGCCGCGGAGACCGCGCCACCGCCCCAGGTGGAGTTGCACTTGTTCAGCTCGGCGTACGTGAAGTGCACCGGTGTGCAGTCGGCGTCCTGAAGGCTGTAGATCTTGTTGAACGTGTTGGTGCCCGCGACGCCGTCCGAGGCGAGCCCGTACGCGCTCTGGAACTTGGCGACCGCGGCCTTGGTACGAGGGCCGAAGTTGCCGTCGATGGCGAGGATCTCGCCGGACGTCACGTGCCCGGCCACCCGGATCTGCAGTTGGGTGACGTCGGCACCGGAGCTGCCTTCCGAGAGCGTCCGGCTCCAGGTGTAGCACGAGTCCGCCTGCGCGGTGCCGGCGGTTGCGACCGTACCGACGACACCCGCCGCCGCGATCATGAGGATGCTGAGGATGAGTCTGACCGTACGTCTGAGCATGGGGCCTCCGTGCCGTACGAATGGGGGGCTCCGAGCCTCGCGTGCGCCGGGCGCGCGGTCAACGAACCGCCCTTGCGCCAGTGGACTGGACCACTGCCGTAACCGCCGCGCAAGAGGCGGCGGTTACGGCACGGCAGGCAGCGGATCCGGGCAGGCCGGGGGCGTCAGTCGTTGGGGACGGTCTCGTACCGCGGGGTGTTCTCGGCCATCTGCTCCATGACGTCCTTGCGCTCGCGCTTGGAGAGCCGGTCGATGTAGAGCCGCCCGTAGAGGTGGTCCGTCTCGTGCTGCAGGCAGCGGGCGAAGTAGCCCGTGCCCTCAACCCGGAGGGGGTTGCCGTCGAGGTCCCGGCCGCTGACCACCGCGTGGTCGGGGCGGGCCAGCGACATGTACGCGCCGGGGACCGACAGGCATCCCTCGTTGCCGTCGTCGAGCTGCCGGCGGTCGGCGGGCAGCTCTTCCAGCACCGGGTTGCACACGGCGCCCACGTGCCGTACGCCGTCGTCGTCCGGGCAGTCGTAGACGAAGACCTTGAGGTCGACGCCGATCTGGTTGGCCGCGAGGCCCACGCCCTCCGCCGCCCGCTGGCTGGCGAACATGTCGTCCACGAGCCGCCGCAGCGCGTCGTCGAACTCCGTGACCTCCCGGCACTCGCGGTGCAGCACCGGATTGCCCACCACCGTGATCGGCCTGGCCGTGCCCCGCTCGCGGGCCGCCCGCTCACGCGCCTCCGCGTCCGTCACGTCGTCGATGAACACGTCCGGCGACTCCGCTTCCCGCCCCGCCTGCTGCTGCTCCGCCTGCTGCGTCATGCTCGCCGTACGCCTTCCTGGTTCCCGCCCTCACGAGCTTTACGAAAAGACCGGAGTCCAGGGTACGGCCAGGTTCCGACAGCCTCAGACGACTTCCTCCAGATCCCGCCAGTCCCGGGTGTCCGGGCTGTCCGCCGCCCAGCTCTCCAGCAGCCCGCGTACCAGCGACGCGGGCGCGGCTATCCCGCACTCCCGCTCCGGCACCCACAGCCCGTCCTCGGTGCGGTGCACCAGCGGCCCCGGCTGGCCGGGCTCGCTGTGGTCGTGCGGGTCGAGGGTCGCCTGCAGCGAGCCCTCGGCGCTGGGCATGCAGCTCTCCGAGCAGGTACGGCAGAGCAGCCGCACCGACGACGACCAGTCCTCGGCCGCGTACCCCGCCTCGGCCGCCAGCAGCTCCACGGCGTCCCGGTCCGCCTCGGTGGCCGCCTCCAGCAGCACCACCCACGTCGGCACCGGCGAGGGCGCCCACAGCTCTATCTCGTCGAAGACCGGGTACGACGGCCCCGCCTGTGTGGCCCGCTCGCCGTGCGGCACCCCGTCGTGCAGCACGACCTCGCCCCAGCGCCGCCCCGACGAGGGCAGCGGGATGCTCTGCACCTCGATCCGCGCCGGGTCGAGACGCCGGCCCCAGACGACCTCCGCCTCGCCCTCCGGCGACAGCCGCACCGCGGCGCTGCCCAGCTCCATGTCCTCCGGCGGCTCGGCCGCCCCCTGGTGCGCGGCGCCGCCGGGCACGCGCAGCCCGTACGCCTGCCAGGCCCGCCGCGCCAGCGGCCAGTCCTGCAGCGCGGTGGCGGCGATGCCGACGTTCCACCAGTCGGGCGCGCCCGTCTCGCGGTCGAGCAGCGCGACGGCGCGCAGGCCCGCGGCGCGCGCCTGCTCCCAGTCGTGCCGGAACTTGTGCAGCAGCGCAAGGTTGAACCACGACTCCGACAGCCAGGGCTCCAGGCCCGCGGCACGGGTGAGCAGCGCGCCTGCGTCGTCGTACCGGCCGTCGCCGATCAACGTGAACGCGCGGTCGGTCGCCTGCCGCCACGAGGCGGAGGGCCGATGCCGTGTTCTGCCGAAGATCCTCACGATTCCTGCCTGCCGTCTTTGACTCCAGGATGACCACTGTGCGGCCTGTCCGCACGGCGTGCTCTCCCGGGGGGCGCCGTTGCTCCCCGCAACTTCCTGTCCGCTCGGGTGCCGGGCTATGCCCGCATCCAACCACGCGGTGCCGTACACCCGCTTCTTACCGGTCAGTTCGCGTAGACGCCACTCGCCAGCACCTCCCGCAGCGCGTCCACCACGGCCGGGTCGTACTCGGCGCGACCGGCCAGACGCAGCCGCTCCAGGGCCGCCAGCGGTCCGGCGGCGATCGCGCCCTCACCCTTCGCGTTCCCCGTCACCAGTACGTCGTATGCGGCCGCAACGCGCACGATACGGGCTGCGACCGGCTGGTCACGGTACGGCTCCGCCTGCCGCTCCACGACGACGGCGACCTCGGCGGCCACCCCGGTCTGCCGCACCACCGCGCCGCCGAGCAGGGCGATGCGCCGCCGGTCGGCAAGGCTCGCGGCGCCGGGCGGCACGCTCCCGTCGCCACCGGGCGGCACGGGGTCGGCCAGGGAGAGCTTGCCGAGGTCGTGCATGAGCGCGGCCTGCTCCAGCACGTCCAGCTCCCGTTCGGAGAGTCCCCGTACCCGGCCGATCGCCCGGCTGAGGGCGGCGACGCGGTGGGCGTGGCCCGGGCTGTGGTACCCGGCCATCTCGGTCGCGCGGGCCAGCGAGGCGATGGTCTGGCGGTACGTGCGGCGTACCGCGGCGTAGCGGCGGAGGGAGACCTGGGTGAGCAGCAGCGGCAGGCTCAGCACGGGCAGCGCCCACGGCCCGGCCACCTGCGCGGCCAGCGCGATGACGACGCCGGTCGCGCACATCGCGGAGCCGACGCCGGGCAGGGCGCGCAGCTCGTCGCGGAGCAGGGGGCCGTACGGCCAGCCGGTGCGGGCCCGGGCGAGACAGGCGGCGAGGACGGCGTCGCAGAGCGCGGTCAGGGCGAGGACGGCGAGCAGCGCCAGGACGTAGCCGGGACCCACGGCGAAGGCGGCGACCGGGCCGCCGTCGCCCTCGTCGGGTGCGCCGGCGCACAGGGGGCGGCAGCAGGCGGCGGCGAAGGCGGTGCCGAGGACCCGGCGGACCAGGTGCTCGGCGGTGGGGCCGCGGCCCCGGGCGACGTGCGGGACGGCCCCGAGGACGGTGGCGGTGAAGGAGACGGCGGCGATCTCCAGAACGGCGCCGCCCGCCGCGTCCGCCGGAAGGCAGAGCAGCGCGTACCCGAGCGCACCGGCGGTCGCCAGCGGCGCGGGGATGCGCGCGGGGGTGCCCGCGCGGTGGTCGCCCGCCACCTCGCCGACCACGATGAGGAGGCCGAAGGCGAGCGCGGCCTCGGGGTGGGCGAGCCCGTGCCACAGCGTCCAGCAGAACCCGGCCGCGGTCACCGCTCCGGCGGCTCCCACGGCCACGCGCACCTCGGGCGGGGCCGCACGGCCCCGGGCAGGCGCCGGCGCCGCGCGCCGGCTGCGCGGCGCGCCTGCCGCGTGCCGTGTGCCGCTCATGCCCAATCGCCGCCGGCGGGCGGATCCGCGGGCCCCGGAGCGCCCCCGGCCGGGCGGGGAATCCTCCGGGCCGCCGTACCACCGCGGAGCACCCCGACGGCGTGCTCCGTCCCGTCCGCATCCGCCCCACCGCTGCCCGCCACCGCACCGCCGTCCGTGATCGCACCCCGATCCGCCCCGCCGCCCGCACGGGCGCCGCGCAGCGGCGCGGGGACCGCCGCGGGCTCGTCCGCGGTGACCTCGGCGTGCCAGCCGCGGCGCTCGATCGCCCCGGCCAGCGCGCGCACCATCCGGGGGTCGAACTGTGCCCCCGCGCACCGCCGCAGCTCCGCCAGCGCCGCGGGCACCTCGCGCGCGCGGCGGTAGGAGCGGGTCGACGTCATGGCGTCGAAGGCGTCGGCGACCGCCACCACCCGGGCGTATTCCGGAATCCGCTCGCCGGTGAGCCCGTACGGGTAACCGCCGCCGTCCATCCGCTCGTGGTGGTGCAGGATCGCCGAGCGCACCTCCTCCAGGAAGCCGATGCCGCGGACGATCTCGTGCCCGTACTCCGGGTGCAGCTCGATGATCCGCCGCTCCTCCGGCGTCAGCGGCCCGTCCTTGCGCAGGATGCGCGTCGGCACCCCGAGCTTGCCGACGTCGTGCAGGATCCCGGCGAACCGCAGCACCTCCTGCCGCCGCTCGTCCATGCCCAGCTCGCGCGCGATGAGCACCGACGCGCGGCCGACCCGCTCGCTGTGCCCGCGGGTGTAGCGGTCCTTGATGTCGACGGCCTGCACCAGTGCGCGGATCGTCGCCTGGTGCGCCGCGCGTTCGCGGTTGGCCTGGGCGAACGCCCAGCAGGAGATGGCCATCGGCAGCAGGACGAGCAGACCGCTGGCGGGGCCGTGCGGGCTGCGCCAGAGCATCGCCATCATCAGCCCGGCCAGCCCGTGCACCAGGTACGTGCCCGCCGCCGCGGGGGCTCCGGCGAGCGTCGTGCGCGGGGAGCGGCGCTCGGCGGCGGCCTGCATCAGGGCGGCGAGGAAGGTGAGTACGGTCCAGAAGGCCGCGACCGCGACGAGCGCGGCGGGCAGCAACTCGGGGAACCCGGCCTCGCCGAGCCTGGCGCCCCCGGGCACTCGCCCGGCGGCGTACGCGGCCGCCCAGCCGGCGAGCGCCAGTTCCGCGGCCCGCCACAGCCGCCGCGGGGCGGCGGGCTGTTCGGCGATCCGGGCGGTCAGCGCGCCCGGAAGGGGGACGAGGGCCGCCGCGGCAGGCGGCAGCAGAAACGCTCCTGCAAGGAGGACGGGAAAGAACGCGCCGATGCCGTCGGGCACCCGGCCGGCCGGGGGGAGGACGCGCCAGAGGTGTTCACCGGCGGCGTAGACGGCCGCCAGCAGGGCCAGCGCCGCCCACGGAGTCGCTGCGCCCGGCCGGAGCGCGGGAACGGCGCATGCCGCCGTGGCGAGCAGTGCGCACCACAGACAACCGCGCCCGGCCGCAGAGACCTGCGCCACCTGCCCCATGCGCCCCACGCTCCTCGTCCCCGCGGTACTCCGTACGAGTTGGGGAGCATAGGGCGGCACCTACGGCCGAATGGGGCGCAGTTGCCTAAAAGAACACTAGGAGCCGGGTGGATTCGCACCTTCGAGTGACGTGGGGCGGCCCTCGTCCCCGGCGTCGAGCACCGGCTGCTCCGGTACCTCGTCGCCGGACCTGATGGTGTCGATCCGGCCCATCACCTTCGCACGGAGATCCGCCGGCACGTCGTCCTGCCCGCAGCAGCGCTTGACGAGCTTCTTCACGGCCTGCTCCAGGCCGTATTTCTCCAGACAGGGGCTGCACTCGTCGAAGTGCACCTGGAACTTTGCGCAGTCGCCTTCCGGCATCTCCTTGTCGAGATACTCGTAGAGGTGGTCGAGGACCTCTGAGCAATCCGTCTCGTGCGGCTCTCCGCAGCTCACGATCCCGAACCCTTTCCCGTGTGCGACCCGGCCGACTCCGGCCCGGCTCCCGCCGGCATCAGGCCGCGCTCCTGCGCGTAGTCCTCCAGGAGACCGCGCAACTGGCGGCGACCGCGGTGCAGCCGGGACATGACCGTACCGATCGGTGTCCCCATGATGTCCGCGATCTCCTTGTAGGCAAAGCCCTCGACGTCCGCCAGATAGACGGCGATGCGGAACTCCTCCGGGATCGCCTGGAGGGCTTCCTTCACATCCGAGTCGGGCAGGTGGTCGAGCGCCTGGGCCTCGGCGGAGCGCAGGCCGGTCGACATGTGCGACTCGGCGCGCGCGAGCTGCCAGTCCTCGATCTCCTCGGCGGCACTGCGCTGCGGCTCACGCTGCTTCTTGCGGTACGAGTTGATGAACGTGTTGGTCAGGATGCGATAGAGCCACGCCTTCAGGTTCGTGCCCTCGCGGAACTGGTGGAAGGACGCGTACGCCTTGGCATAGGTCTCCTGCACCAGGTCCTCCGCGTCGGCGGGATTGCGCGTCATGCGCAGCGCGGCCGAGTACATCTGGTCGAGGAACTGGAGCGCGTCTCGCTCGAAGCGCGCGTTCCGCTCGGCGGACGTCTCCTCGGGCGCGGTCGGCTCCTCGGCCGGCTCGCCCTTCCCCGTGTCGGTCCCAGTGACGAGACCCACCTCCTCCAACACCGTGGTGGAGCCTCCCGTGGCCCCGTACGGTTCGGAGGATAGACGACGTACGTGCACATCCGCCGCCCAGTACTTCTCCGCTGCCTCCGGCTGCGGACGCGACGGGCATGCGACCCCGCTCATGCGTTTCCCTTCGACGATCGCCTCACGTATACCGGTGAGAACGCATGCTTCCGATGCCGCATTCCCCGGGCTGCTCCGCGGGGGCGCCGGGGCGGGGGTACGGGTCATGCCGGCCGTCAGCGCAGGCCGGCGAGCCAATCCGCCGCGGCGGCGGTGATCGTGGCGGCCGTCCCGGCGTCGTCCGGCGGCGCGCTCCTGGCCACGGCGAAGCCGTGGTCCGCGTACGGCACGGGCACGACGTCGACGTCCGCGGGGAACTCCGCGGGCCCGCCGAACGGGTCCCGCTCGCCCTGCACCACGCGGGTCGGCACGCCGGCGTCCAGCAGCTCCGCCAGCCGGGACTTCTCCGGCTTGCCCGGCGGGTGCAGCGGGAACGCCAGGGCGAGCACCGCCCGGGCCCCGAGGTCCCGGGCCGTACGGCACGCGACCCGGGCGCCGGCGCTCCGGCCGCCCGCGACGACGGGCACCCCGGTCTTCTCCAGGGCGGGCCACAGGGCCGTCCAGCCGGCGTCGAGGGTCTTGGGCGCCGGCGCCAGCTTGCGTCCCGCGACCCGCCAGGGCTGCTCGACGAGCGCGACGGTGACCCCCTCGGGGGGCAGCGCGGCGGCCAGCGCCCGCAGGTCGCGGGCCTCGATGCCGCCGCCGGCGCCGTGGCTCAGGGCGAGCACGAGCCGCGGGCGCGCGGCCCGGTGCCAGGTGATGCGGGCGTCACCGGGCGGCGTGGCGACGGTCTGGGTGGTGGGCTTCACGCACCTCAATCTAGGCGAGCGCCACGCGCCCGCGGCGCCCCCGCACAGGGGACGTCGCAGATCCGTGCACACCTCCGCCCGCACCCGCCGCACCCCCCTCGGCCGGGACCCGGCCGGTGGCGGACCGTGGTTCGTGTGCTCGTGGCGGATCAGTCGCTCTTGAGCTTCTTCCTCTTCGAACGGGCACGGACCATCAGGAGGATGAACACGATGACGACGGCGACGACGCAGAGCACGACGATCACCGTCGTGCCACCGGCTTCGCCGCCGGAGCCGCCGCCGCTGAAGCCGCGGCCACGGCCGCGGCGCGCAAGTAAGCCGGGAACGTCCTGGAGGTAGGTCATGAGCGGGCAGCCTAAGCGGTGAAGGCACGGCGCCCGCACCGGCCCGGGGAACCGCCGCCGGGATCTCGCCGGGCCGGGCGGACTCCGGGAGGGCCGGCCCTAGAACAGCGTCTCCTCCTCCGGCGCCGCTATCTCCTCGACCAGCTCCGCGCCGTTGTTGCGCACGTCGCTCACCTTCGTCGACACCGGGAACGCCCGCAGCAGCCCCGCCGGCGGCGGGGTCAGCAGCTCGCGCAGTTCCTCCGGGTCCTTGTTGGCCGGGTCGAGCCAGGCGTCCCAGCGGTCCGGGGTGAGCATCAGCGGCATCCGCGGGTGGATCTCGGCGAGGGTGTGCGGCCCGGACTCCCCCGCGGAACCGCCCGCCAGCTCCGTGGTCTCCGCCTCGGTCGTGAGCACCGTGCACGTCACCCACCACGCGCGCGGGTCGTCGTCCGGCAGCGTCTTGTCCCGCCAGAACTCGAAGAGCCCCGCCATCGCGAAGACCGAGCCGTCGACGGGGGTGACGAAGTACGGCTGCTTGCGGGGCCGCTTCTTCTTGCCCTCCTCTTCGAGCTGCCGCTCGCCCTTGAACGTCAGCCACTCGAAGTAGCCGTCGGCCGGCAGCAGGCACCGCCGGGAGACGAACGCGCGGCGGTAGGCCGGCTTCTCGTGCACGGTCTCGGCCCTGGCGTTGATCATCTTCACGCCCAGGTCCGGGTTCTTCGCCCAGGACGGCACGAGGCCCCAGCGCAGCGCCCGCAGCTGCCGCACGGGCCGGGGGTCGTCGGAATCCCGCTCGGGGCGCTCCAGCACCGCGTACACGTTCTTGGTGGGCGCCACGTTGTAGTCGGGCGCGAGCGTCTCCTCCGCGTCCCACTTCTCCACCTCGAAGAGGTTGACGAGGTCCTCGGGTTTCCTGCTCGCCGCGTACCGTCCGCACATGGGTGACAAGACTGCCACGCCCCGCTGACAGCCCGCACACGGCGCCTTGGCTACCCTGCTCGTCCGAGCACCGGGAGGGCACATGGAAGGAACCAGCCTCGGCGAGCTGTGGGACCGTGTCGTCGGCACCCAGCCGGACCCCTCGGAGTGGCTGGTCGTGGTGACGGGGCTGGTGGCGCTCTCCGCCGTGCTGCCCTGGGGCATATGGCGGGTGGCGCGCAACGCCGTCACCATCGCGCACGAGGGCGGCCACGGCCTCGTCGCCGTCCTGACCGGCCGCCGTCTGGAGGGCATACGCCTGCACTCCGACACCTCCGGCCTGACCGTCAGCCGCGGCAAGCCCTCCGGCCTCGGCATGGTCCTCACCGCCGCCTCCGGCTACACCGCCCCGCCGCTGCTCGGCCTCGCCGGCGCCTGGCTGCTGGCCGACGGGCGCATCACGGCGGCGCTGTGGGGCTCGATCGCCCTGCTCGCGGCGATGCTGCTGATGATCCGGAACGCGTACGGGGTGGTGACCGTCGTCCTGACCGGGGCCGCGTTCTTCCTCGTGTCCTGGCTGACCGAGCCGGAGGTGCAGGCGGCGTTCGCGTACGGGGCCGTGTGGTTCCTGCTGCTCGGCGGGGTGCGGCCGGTCTTCGAGCTGCAGCGCAAGCGGCGCCGCGGCGAGGCGCCGCAGTCCGACGCCGACCAGTTGGGGCGGCTGACGCACACCCCCGCCGGGCTGTGGGTGTTCCTGTTCTTCATCGTCGCCCTCTGCGCCCTCGCCGGCGGCGCCCGCTGGCTGCTCGACCTCTGATCCGCCCGGCGCACCGCTGCCGCTCGCGACCCCGCCGCCACGGTTGTCCACAGGCCGCCGGTCGTCCACAGGCCGCTGGGCGAACCCTGCGGGGGGCGGGCCGGCCCGCATAGGGTGAGTGCCATGACCGCTTCGCAGAGCAGCCCCTGGCCCGCACCGATCGCCGAAGGACCGGTGACCGCGGCCGTCACCGTGCCCGGATCGAAGTCGGTCACGAACCGGGCGCTGGTGCTCGCCGCGCTCGCCGCCGGGCCGGGCCGGCTGATCCGGCCGCTGCGCTCGCGCGACAGCGCCCTGATGTCGGGCGGCCTGCGGGCCCTCGGCGTCGGTATCGAGGAGGACGCCGGCCCGGACGGCGCCGAGGAGTGGCGCGTCACCCCCGGCGGCGTGCTGCGGGGCGATGCCACGGTGGACGTGGGCAATGCGGGCACGGTCATGCGTTTCCTGCCGCCCGTCGCCGCCCTCGCCGACGGCCCGGTCCGCTTCGACGGCGACCCGCGCAGCCACGAGCGCCCGCTGCACGGCGTGATCGACGCGCTGCGCGCCCTCGGCGCCCGGATCGACGACACCGCGCAGGGCAGCCGCGGCGCCCTGCCGCTGACGGTGTACGGGGAGGGGACGCTGCAGGGCGGCCCGGTCGAGGTCGACGCCTCCTCGTCCTCGCAGTTCATCAGCGCACTGCTGCTGTCCGCGCCCCGCTTCGACAAGGGCGTGGAGCTGCGGCACACGGGCCGGCGGCTGCCCTCGCTGCCGCACATCCGCATGACCGTGGAGATGCTGCGGGGGGCCGGCGCCGAGGTGGACGCGCCGGAGGACGGCGGCGAGCAGCACGTGTGGCGGGTGGCGCCGGGCGCCCTGCGCGGCAGGGACCTGACCGTGGAGCCGGACCTGTCGAACGCGCAGCCTTTCCTGGCCGCCGCGCTCCTCACCGGCGGCCGGGTGACGATCCGCGACTGGCCCCGGCAGACCACGCAGCCCGGGGACGCGCTGCGCGCGATCTTCACGGAGATGGGCGGCTCCTGCGAGCTGGTGACCACCGCGGACGGCACGGACCTGGTCTTCACCGGCGCTTCCTCGGCAGGCGGCGTCCGCGGCATCGACATCGACCTCTCCGAGGTCGGCGAGCTGACACCCGGTATCGCCGCGGTGGCGGCGCTGGCGGGTTCGCCGTCCCGGCTGCGCGGCGTCGGCCACCTGCGGCTGCACGAGACGGACCGGCTCGGCGCCCTCACCCGGGAGATCAACGGGCTGGGGGGTGACGTCACCGAGACGGAGGACGGCCTGGAGATCCGTCCCCGCCCGCTGCACGGCGGCGTCTTCCACACGTACGACGACCACCGGATGGCCACGGCGGGCGCGGTCCTGGGCCTGGTGGTGAAGGGTGTGCAGGTGGAGAACGTGGAGACGACCGCCAAGACCCTGCCCGACTTCCCCCGGATGTGGGCCGGCCTCCTCGCCGGTGCGGACACCGGCCCCGGAGCCGGGCCCGCCGCCGGCGCGCCCGCCGCCCCCGCCCCGAGAGACTGACCCGCGCGATGCGGCGCTACGGCAAGAACCCCGACGAGGACGACGTCCGCGTACGCCCGGACCGCCGGGGCAGCCGCCCCCGCAGCCGCAACCGCCCCAAGCACGAGGACGCCGCCGAGGGCTTCGTCCTGACCATCGACCGCGGCCGCATCACCTGCCTCGTCCAGGACCGCACGGTCACCGCCATGAAGGCGCGCGAGCTGGGCCGCAAGGGCATCGTCGTCGGCGACCGGGTCGCCGTCGTCGGGGACGTCTCCGGCGACCCCGGGACGCTGGCGCGCATCGTCCGCGTCGAGGAGCGCACGTCGGTGCTGCGCCGGACGGCTGACGACGACGATCCGTACGAGCGCGTGGTCGTCGCCAACGCCGACCAGTTGGCCATCGTCACCGCCCTCGCCGACCCGCCGCCGCGGCCGCGGCTGGTGGACCGCTGCCTGGTCGCCGCCTACGACGGCGGGCTCGACCCGCTGCTCGTGCTGACGAAGTCGGACCTGGCGCCCGCGGACGAGCTGCTGGAGTCGTACGCGCCGCTGGGCATACGGGCCGTCGCGTGCAACCGCGACGAGCTGGCCACCGGTGAGGGCGCCGCCCGCGTGCTGGACCTGCTCACCGACCGCGTCACCGCCTTCGTCGGCCACAGCGGCGTCGGCAAGACCACTCTGGTCAACGCGCTCGTGCCGGAGCGCCAGCGGGCGACCGGTGAGGTGAACCTCGTCACCGGCCGCGGCCGGCACACCACGACGTCCGCGCTCGCCCTGCCGCTGCCCGACGACAAGGGCTGGGTCATCGACACCCCCGGCGTGCGCTCGTTCGGTCTGGCGCACGTCGACCCGTCGCGCGTCATCCACGCCTTCCCCGACCTGGAACCCGGGACGGCGGACTGCCCGCGCAACTGCAGCCACGACGAGCCGGACTGCGCGCTGGACGCCTGGGTCGCCGAGGGCCACGCCGATCCCGCACGGCTGGCCTCGCTGCGCCGGCTGCTCGCCACCCGCGAGCGCCGGGAAGGAGACTGACCGCGGCCGGGCCCGGGGCCGCCGGAGGCGTTCGGCAGGTCCATCGCCCCCGCGGACGCGCGTTGGGCATAATCGCAGGAGCGTCAACCGAACGGGAGGCACTACACGATGGCGTGGCTGCTGGTCGTCGTGGCCGGAATCCTCGAAACCGGCTTCGCCGTCTGCCTCAAGCTCTCCCACGGCTTCACCCGGCTGTGGCCGACGGTTGCCTTCTGCGTGTTCGCGCTCGGCAGCTTCGGCCTGCTGACGCTGTCGCTGAAGAAGCTGGACGTCGGCCCGGCGTACGCGGTGTGGACGGGCATCGGTGCCGCGGGCACCGCGATCTACGGCATGGCCTTCCTCGGCGACATGGTCTCCACGCTGAAGCTCGTCTCCATCTCGCTGGTGATCGTCGGCGTCATCGGCCTGCAGCTGTCCGGCTCGGCGCAGTGAGCGCCAGCAGCCCGCGGACCGTACGCTCCACGTCCTCGCCCCGGGCCGCGGGCGCGACCACGTACGACAGCGTCAGCCGGGTCACCGCCTCGCAGACCCGGCGGCGTTCGCCGGGGCCTCCCGGCAACTGCTCCTCCAGCGCCCGCTGTACCCGGTCGCGTACCGCTTCGACCAGCTCCGCAGGCGTCTCCACGGACGGGTCCCCGCGCCGTACGCCCGGTGTCCCGCCCCGGGCGGGCACGCGCCGCGCGGGGGTCGGCAGTTGCTCGCCCCAGCAGCCGGTGAGCGCGGCCCGCACCAGCGGGTTGCCGCGCGCGGCGCGCAGTGTCCAAGCGACCAGAGCGAGCAGTCGGCCACCGGCGTCGGCGCCGGATCTGCGGGCGCCGGCCAGCGTCCGCTCCACGCCCGCGAGATAGCCGTCGATCTCGCGTCTGACGAGGGCATGGGCGAGACCCTCCTTGCTGCCGAACTCGTTGTACAGAGTCTGGCGGGACACCCCGGCCGCGGCGGCGACGTCGACCATCCGCACCGCCGCCCAGGGCCGGCTCCTGAGCGCCGCGAAGGCGGCGTCGAGAAGTCCTTCTCGCGCTGTGGGCATCCTGGCCTCCAGAGGGCGACCGTGCGCTCAGAATTGACGCACCGCCAGGTGCTGTCAAGGGTCCGTACGAGGGGCCCGGAGACCCGCCACGCGCGCGGACGAAGGTTGGCGGCGCACCTTTGGGGTTACTGTTCGTTGCATGGCCGGTTTTCATGATGATCTGCGTCTCGCCCACGTCCTGGCGGACGCCGCCGACGCCACCACGATGGAGCGGTTCAAGGCCCTCGACCTGAAGGTCGAGACGAAGCCGGACCTGACTCCGGTGTCGGAGGCGGACAGATCGGCGGAGGAGCTGATCCGCTCCTCGCTGCGCCGCGCCCGGCCACGCGATGCCGTGATGGGCGAGGAGTACGGCACCGACGGCACCGGACCGCGGCGCTGGATCATCGACCCCATCGACGGTACGAAGAACTACGTACGCGGCGTCCCCGTCTGGGCGACGCTCATCGCGCTGATGGCGCCGGGCCCGGAGGGCAACCAGCCGGTCGTCGGCGTGGTGTCGGCGCCGGCCCTCGGCCGCCGGTGGTGGGCGGTGCAGGGCGGGGGCGCGTACACCGGCCGCAGCCTGGCGAAGGCCAGCCCGCTGCGGGTCTCGGGCGTCCAGCGCATCGAGGACGCCTCGTTCGCGTACTCCTCGCTGCACGGCTGGGACGAGCGCGGCAGGCTCGACGGCTTCCTGCACCTGACCCGCGACTGCTGGCGCAGCCGGGGGTACGGGGACTTCTGGCCGTACATGATGGTCGCCGAGGGGACGGTCGACATCTGCGCGGAGCCGGAGCTGTCGCTGTGGGACATGGCGGCGTGCGCGGCGATCGTGGCGGAGGCGGGCGGCTCGTTCACGGGTCTCGACGGCGAGCCGGGACCGCACAGCGGCAACGCCGCGGCGTCCAACGGGCTGCTCCACCAGGAGCTGCTGAAGTACCTCGGCCCGTAGCCGTACCTCCTCCGGGCCGCCGGCAAACCCGCGCCCGGGGGCACGGACCCCGGCGGCCGGACATCTCCTGCCCCTTGTTGCACTCTCCTCAGCGTGCCAGTCTGGCAACGACAGACCTTGTGAACTTGTGAAACTCTTCACAGGCCGCGCAAGGGCCCGTTCCCCACGCCTAGGAGGTGGCTCCACCCCATGCTCGTCCGCGACGCCATGAGCACGGTGGTCCTCACCATCGGCCCCGCACACACACTCCGCCAGGCCGCCCGGCTGATGTCGGCGCGGCGCGTCGGCGCGGCGATCGTCTTCGACCCCGACACCAGCGGGCTCGGCATCCTGACCGAGCGCGACATCCTCAACTCCGTCGGCGCGGGCCAGGACCCGGACACGGAGAAGGCCGACGACCACACGACCACGGACGTCGTCTTCGCCGCACCCGGCTGGACCCTCGACGACGCCGCCGACGCCATGACCCACGGCAGCTTCCGCCATCTGATCGTCCTCGACGACGCGGAGCCGGTGGGCGTCGTGTCCGTACGCGACATCATCCGCTGCTGGACCCCCGCGCGGCAGATGCCGGAGCGCCGCGAGACAGCACTCGCATAGCGCGCCCGGACGCGTCAGAGGGGTCGGGAGCCCGACCGGCATCCCGACCCCTCTGTCCGTGCACGGCAACCGGCCCGTGACCACACAGGGCCTGGAGCGCGGCCTCGGGACCGATCACCGTAGTCTGCCAGTGAGCTTACATTAGACACAGTCCAAGTCAAGATGCCAATGAAGTTCGTATGGGTTCTGGTCATAGAGCGGTGCGCTGCTACCCTGAATGCATGAGCGACCTCCTGGAGCGACTGCGCGGCCGTGGCTTCCGGCTCACCGCACAGCGGCGAGTCGTGGCCGAGGTCCTGGACGGCGACCACGTGCACTACACCGCCGACGAAGTACTCGCACGTGCCACCGCGCGGCTTCCCGAGATCTCGCGGGCGACGGTCTACAACACGCTGGGCGAGCTGGTCGCCCTCGGCGAAGTACTCGAAGTCAGCACGGACGGCCGCGCCAAGCGGTACGACCCGAACGCCCACAGTGCCCACCAGCACCTGGTCTGCAGCCGCTGCGGCTCGATCCGCGACGTGCGCCCGGAGGGCGACCTGCTGTCGACGCTGCCCGAGACGGAGCGCTTCGGCTTCCGGGTCTCCGGCGCGGAAGTCACGTATCGCGGCATCTGCCCGGACTGTGCGGGGCGCAGCACCACGTAATTTGCGCTGGGCGATCAGCCAGGGGTAGTGTTGGTTTCACCGACGCGGGGTGGAGCAGCTCGGTAGCTCGCTGGGCTCATAACCCAGAGGTCGCAGGTTCAAATCCTGTCCCCGCTACCACTGACGGAGGCCCGGACCACTTGGTCCGGGCCTTCGTCGTTGTCCGCGCACGAACGAGCGCCTACCGCAAGCGGGCCGGCGGCAG
>NZ_JBDPMI010000050.1:0-31690 GCF_039871555.1 Streptomyces sp. B5E4 | reverse complement strand
CCCCCCCGCCCCCCCCCCCCCCCCCCCCCCCCCACCCCCGCGGCCGGCTAGCGCTGCGGCGGGGTCCAACCCGTCGGCTTGACCTGGGCGACGACCCCGCCGAGGGCGATCCGCACGCCGTTCGGGCCGGGCGCCCAACCGTCGATCGCGACGGTGTCCCCGTCCTCCAGCCACGGGCCCTTGCCCTTCGTCAGCTCCAGCAGCGACCCCACCTGGTCGGGTTCCGGCCCGCTGACGGTGCCGGAGGCGTAGAGGTCGCCGGTGCGTACCGAGGCGCCGTTGACCGTCATGTGGGCCAACTGCTGCGCCGCGGTCCAGTACATGGCGGCGAACGGCGGACGGGAGACCCGCTCGCCGTTGATCCGTACCTCAAGTCGCAGGTCGTAGCCGTCGTCCGGGGCGTCCGCGCCGGTGTCGTCGAGGTACGGCAGCAGCGGGTGCGTCCGCTCCGGCGGCGCGACCCGGGCGGCTTCCAGGGCGTCGAGGGGGGTGATCCAGGTGTCGATGGACGTGGCGAAGGACTTGGCCTGGTGCGGGCCGAGGGGGCGCTGCTCCCAGAGCTGGACGTCGCGCGCGGACCAGTCGTTGACCAGGCAGACGCCGAAGACGTGGTCGCGGAAGGCGGTACGGGGCACGGGCGTGCCCATCCGCGACGGTACGCCGATGACGAAGCCCACCTCGGCCTCGATGTCCAGGCGGATGCTGGGCCCGAACGCGGGGCCCGGCACGGGGTCGTCGGCGGCGCGCTTGCGCTGGCCGGCGGGGCGCACGACGGGCGTGCCGGCGGGGATGATCGTGCCGGACCGGCCGTGGTAGCCGATGGGCAGGTGCTTCCAGTTGGGCGTCAGCGGCTCCTCGCCGGGGCGGAAGATGCGGCCGACGTTGGCGGCGTGGTGCTCGCTGGAGTAGAAGTCGACGTAGTCGCCGACCTCGAACGGCATGTGCAGCGCGACGCGGTCCAGCTCGTGCAGGTGCGGCTCGACGGCGGCGCGGTGCGCCGGGTCGGTCAGCCAGGCGGTCACCTCGGCCCGTACGGCCTGCCACACCGGCCGGCCCGCGGCCATCAGCGGCGCCAGCGTCGGGGCGGCGAGCAGCGCGGTGTACGGGGAGCCGAGGGCCGTCGCGACGGCGGCGGTGTCCAGGACGGAGGCGCCGTAGCGCACGCCGACGCGGGGGTTCGTGCCGGCGGGCGTGGAGAAGACACCGTACGGAAGGTTGTGCGGCCCGAAGGGATCGCCTTCTGGCACGTCGAGCGGGCTGTGCTCGGACATCGCGGAGTCCTGCCTCATCGTGGTCGGCGGGCTGGGGACCTCAGGTTACGACCCCCAGGTCGGCGTAGGGGAAGCCGCCCGACGTGATCGTCGCGTGACCGGCTACGCTGCGAACGTGGTGCATGGTGGTTGCTAACGACACATCGACAATCTGTTCCACGTGAACGTCTGCAGACAGGAGGAGCCCTCGTGACCGTGGTCGCGCCCTTGGGGCTCAGCGTTGAGGACCGAGCCTTGGAAGCCGATGTCGACGCCGGACTCGCGGCCGTCGAAGAGGGCCTCCTGGAGGCCACGAAGAGCGATGTGCCGTTCATCACCGAGGCCGCGCGGCATCTGGTCCGCGCGGGCGGCAAGAGATTCCGCCCCCTGCTTGTCATGCTCGCCGCGCAGTTCGGCGATCCGCACGCGCCGGGCGTCGCGCCCTCCGGCGTCGTGGTCGAGCTGACGCACCTGGCCACGCTCTACCACGACGACGTGATGGACGAGGCGGCCGTACGCCGCGGCGTCCCCAGCGCCAACAGCCGCTGGGCCAACTCCGTCGCCGTCCTCACCGGCGACTTCCTCTTCGCGCGTGCCTCCCGGCTCCTCGCCGACCTGGGCCCCGAGATGGTCCGTATCCAGGCCCAGGCGTTCGAGCGGCTGGTCACCGGGCAGATCCTGGAGACCGCGGGCCCGACCGAGGGCCGCGACCCGGTCGACCACTACCTGGACGTGCTCGCCGGCAAGACCGGTTCGCTCATCGCCGTCTCCGGCCGCTTCGGCGCGCTGACCGCGGGTGCGGACGAGTCGGTGGTGGAGGTGCTGACGCAGTACGGCGAGCGCATCGGCATCGCCTTCCAGCTCGCGGACGACCTGCTCGACATCACCAGCGACGGCGCCGAGTCGGGGAAGACACCGGGCACGGATCTGCGCGAGGGCGTCGCGACGCTGCCGGTGCTGCACCTGCGCGCCGCCGCCCAGCGCCACCGCGAGCCGGCCGACCTGGAGTTGGCGGCGCTGCTCGCCGACGATCTGACGGACGACTCGCGGCACGCGGAGGCCCTGGCCCGGCTGCGCGTCCACCCGGCGGTGGAGCAGGCCAGGCGGGACACCGTGCGGTACGCGGCGGAGGCGCGGGCGATCCTGACGGCGCTGCCGGCGTGCCCGGCGCGGACGGCCCTGGAGGGGCTGTGCGACGCGGTGGTGGACCGGGCGGGGTAGCCGTGCCGGCCGCGATCCCGGGACGGATGGCCCGTACACGCATCAGGGGGAACCCCCTCCTGCGGCGGATGCCGTCATACGACAGGAGTAATCGAAGCTGCACCCACGGGCTGACGCCACGAGCCGTCCGGTTTGTTGTGATGGGTGGGAAGCCGTGACGCAGCGAATGACTTTCCGCGGACCCTCGCGGAGACGGAGGTACTTCCCATGGCACTGATCCCACCGGAGCGACCCGCCGACGAGGCCGAGGACCGCGCCGCGGACCTCGCCGCGGCCCGGCGCAGAAAGGCGGTGCGCTATGGGGTGCCCCTGGGTATCGCGGGACTCGCCGCCGCCACCATCGGCCTGGTGCCCGCGCTCGCCCAGGACGACGGCCCGAGCTCGGACGACGTGACGGCCGAGGAACTGATCGCCAAGGCGCTGGCGTCGGAGGTCGAGTCGGTCGACGGCACGGTGAAGGTCAGCACGGACCTGGGCCTGCCCTCGATACCGTTCGGCGGCGGCGGCGACGGCGCGAACCTCTCCCGGCTGCTCGCCGGCGACACCAAGCTGCATGTCGCGGCCGACGGCCCGGAGAAGCAGCGGGTCACGCTCACCGGCTCCGACGGCGACCGTACGGTGGTGCGCAACGGCGAGGACGTCTGGACGTTCGGCGGCGACTCGGACGAGGTGTCCCACTCCACGCTGCCGAAGGACGCGGGGAAGAAGAAGGACGCCCCGGAGCACGACCTCGGGCTGCCGAAGGACCTGAAGGACGCCACCCCGCAGGAACTGGCGGAGCGGCTGCTGAAGGCCGCGGACGAGACGACGGACGTGGACGTCGCCGGCACGGCGCAGGTGGCCGGGCAGGACGCGTACGAGCTGCGGCTGACGCCGAAGCAGGACGAGTCGACGGTCCGGGACATCACGATCGCGGTGGACGCCGACAACGGCGTGCCGCTGCGGGTGGCGCTGACGGCGGACGACGGCAAGGCGGTCGTGGACGTCGGCTTCACGAAGGTCGACTTCAACAAGCCGGACGCGGACCTGTTCGCGCCGCCGGCGGGCGCCGAGGTGACGGAGAAGGACCTCGACGAGGGCTTCGGTGAGGGCCTCGGCGGGGACTTCGGCAAGGGCTTCGGCGGCTTCGGCGGCGACTGGGCCGGCGGGGACCGGGCCGGGGGCGGCAAGGCCGCCGGTCCGGAGGACGTCGAGGTCCACGGCGAGGGCTGGGGCTCGATCGCCGAGCTCTCGCTGCCGGGCGGCACGCTGAGCGAGAACGGGGTCGGGGCCGCCCTCGACTTCTTCACCGACAAGACCGACGCCGGCCGGGTCTTCGAGAGCCGGCTGGTCAACGTGCTGATCACCGACGACAAGGTCTACGTCGGCGCCGTCACCCCGGAGGCCCTGGAGGCCGCCGCGGACTGACCGCAGCACCGCCCCGCAAGGCCGCCGCGCGCCTCCCCGGCATGCGGCGGCCTTCGCGCGTTCCCCCGTCAGTGGACACAGAACTCGTTCCCCTCCGGGTCCGTCATGACGGTCCACTCCCCGCCCTGCTCCTTGACGTGCCGTACGACGAGGGCCCCCAGCTCCGCCAGCCGGGCCGTCTCCTCCTCGCGCCGCCCGGACTCGGGGTGGAGGTCGAGGTGCAGGCGGTTCTTGCCGGCGGGCTTGGGCTCGGGGACCTGGTTGAAGAGCAGCCGGCGGCCGAGACCCGTGCCGGAGGTGGGGTCGTACGGGTCGTCGGGGTGCCGGACGGCGGCGGCGGTGCGCCAGGCGCGGCGGTCGCGGTGGCGGGTCAGCACGTCCTCGGGGATGGCGCCGGCCGCGAGCAGTTGCTCGATGAGCGGGCTGTTGTCCTCCACCTCGTAGCCGAGGGCGGCGGCCCAGAAGTCGGCCTGGGAGTGCGGGTCGGTGGCGTCGATGACGAGCTTCCAGTGCGTGGGAACCATGTACCGGTTATACTGGTTACATGGTGGACGAGGCAAGCGCCCGCGCCCCGGGCATCGAGATGCGCCCCCCTGACGGCCAGGTCTTCCGCTTCGATCCGGGCGCGCTCAGCCTGGAGTTGCTGACGACGGGCGGCCCGGGTCCCTTCGCGCGGTACGAGTTGCTGCACGCCCCCGCGGACGTCGCGGCGTGGGCGGCGGCCAGCAGGCTGCGCCCGGCGCCGGAGCTGACGGTCACCGAGGCCGACGTGCCGGCCGTGCGCGAGCTGCGCGACGCCCTCTTCCGCCTCACCCGGGCCCGCGCCCACGACGCCCCCCTCCCCGCCGCGGACCTGGCCGCCCTCAACGCCGCCGCGGCCGAACCGCCCCTGGCCCCCCGCCTCACCCCCGACGGCACCCCGTCCTGGGCCCCCGGCCCGGCACCCACGGCCCGGCTCCTGTCGACGGTCGCCCGCGATGCGGTGGACCTCTTCTCCGGCCCGTACGCCCACCGCATCCGCGAGTGCGCGGGCGAGCGCTGCTACCTGCTCTTCGCCGACACCTCCCGCCCGGGCCGCCGCCGCTGGTGCTCCATGGACCGCTGCGGCAACCGTCACAAGGTCCGCACCCTCAGAGCCCGGCGCGAAGCGGACCACTCCTGAAAAGATGCGACACATGAAGCGAGTCGTCGCCCGGGCCTGGAAGCTCCTGCGCGGTCCCCTGCAGTGGCGGATCCTGTGGTTCACGCAGGCCAAGTTCATGATCGGCGTGACCGGTGTGGTGCGGAACGAGCAGGGTCAGGTGCTGCTGCTCAAGCACCGCATGTGGTCCGACTCCCGGCCGTGGGGGCTGCCGACCGGCTTCGCGGTCAAGGGCGAGGAGTTCTCGCAGACCGTCGTCCGTGAGGTGCGGGAGGAGACCGGACTCGACGTCGTGCCCGGCCGGTTGGTCCGGGTGACCAGCGGCTACCGGCTCCGCGCGGAGATCGCCTACGAGGCGCGGCACGTGGGCGGCACTCTGAAGCTCGACGGGTTCGAGATCCTGGCGGCGGAGTGGTTCAGCCCGGACGCCCTCCCGGAGGGGCTCCAGGAGGCCCACGTCCGACTGATCAGGGAGGGCGCCCCGGCGTGACGCCTCAGCCCCAGGTCAGGGGGTCGAGGTGGAGGTAGAAGCGGAGTCGGTCGGGGTCGGGTTCGGTGCCGTAGCGCTCGGCGAAGGCGGCGTCCCGGACGCGCGCTTCGGCCTCGTCCGGCCAGGTTTCGCGGGAGTTGGCCAGGACCAGGGCCAGGTCGCTGTGGCGGTCGGCGAGTCCGAGGCGGCCGAGGTCGACGAAGCCCGTCATGTCCAGGGTGCCGGGGTCGAGGACGATGTTCGCCAGGGTGAGGTCGCCGTGGCAGACGACGGTGTCGTCGGCGGCCTGCTTCCGGCGCCGGGCGAGCTGGGGTTCGAGGCGGGCCAGCAACTCCGCGGCGGGGGTGTGCTGTTGTTCCTCGGGCAGGAAGTCCGGGTTCACGGCACCGCGGGCGACGACGTCGCGTGCGGTGGCCATCACGTCGTCCAGGTCCCGGTGGTACGGGCAGTCGGCGGCGGGGAGCGCGTGCAGGGCGCCTACGGCCTCGGCGATCCGGCTCCAGCAGGCCCGCAGGTCGTCCGGCGGCAACCGGTCGGCGGGGACGCCGGGGACGGCGGCGGTGACCAGGCGGGCGCCGGTGCCGTCGGAGTGCCAGTCGAGGACGCGGGGGCCCGGCACGCCCTGGCCGGCCAGCCAGGCGGTGCGGTCGCGCTCGTCGGCGAGTGCGGCGGTGCCGGCCGGGTCCGTCGCGGGTACGTGCTTGGCGTAGCGGGTGCCGTCCGCGCTGCGGAGAACAGCGGCCCCGGACTCGCCGGTGGTGACGGGGGTCCAGTCGTCGTGCGTCATGCCTTGCGGTCCATTCGGTAGTGCAGGACGAGGAACGGGATGCCGAAGACGGAGAAGGAGTGTGCGGCGCGGAGCAGGCCGTCGTCGGTGACGTGGACGTCGAGCCGCTCGGCGAAGCCGTGCACGCCGAGGGTGGTCAGCTCGCGGGTCTCGGGGTCGATGTACGTGAGGTAGTGGCCGGGGTGGTCGGTGCCGTCGCTCCCGGCTTCGTCCGCCGCGTGGCTGGTGAGCGTCAGTCCGCCGCCGGGCCGGGCGCGGGGGAGGAGGGTGGCGGTGAAGCTGGCGTGGGGGAGCGGGAATCCGACGCTGACGTAGCCGCGGTCGCCGTGCCGGTACGTGGTGTAGATGCCGACGTAGATGGGGTCGTCGGTGTCGGCGAAGGACCGGATCCAGCCGCGGACGGCGATCTCCCCGGCGGCCGCCTTCTCCGGGGCGGGGGTGATGGTGTCGATGCGGCTGCGCATGCCGCGCTGCACCTCGCGCTGGTTCATCGGCACGTTGGCCTGGCCGAGGGGCTGGGCGACGAGGGCGCGGTAGAGGAGGTAGCCGGGGCGGACCCAGAGGCGCCAGCGGGGTTCGATGTCGAGGGTGAAGCGGGCGGTGTGCTCGTAGAACTCCCGTACCCGCGGATCCACGTCCGCGGGGTCGAAACCCGGCCCGGCGAGGGCGTCGAGCGAGGCGACGATGCCGACGTCGGGCGCGTCGGCGGTGTACGTACCGCCGAGGACGCCGGCCAGGTCGCGTACGTACGAGGTGCCGACGTACGCGGACCGCGCTTCGAGCGGCACGACGAACGGCAGATCCTCGGTGCGGGCCTCCTCGGCGACGAGGCTGACCTGCGCGTCCCGGAACACCAGCGCGGAGACCACCCGGAACGCCACCACCGCACCCGCGGCGACCACGGCCCCGCGCGCGGCGACGGCTCCGGGCCGCGGCTCCGCGGCCGCGGTGCGCACGGGCCCGGCGGCGCCCGTGTCCGTGCCGCCACCGGTCCGCAGCGCGTACGCGCCGCCGACCGCGGCGCCCACCACCGGGCCCAGGGCCACCTTGTGCGGCCGTATGCCCAGCGCGCCCGCCGCCGCTCCCGCCACCGTGCCCACCGCCACCGGGCCCGCGCCCGTCAGCCGGGCGCCCGCCCAGCCCGCGGCGGCGGCCAGGGCGCCGCTGGTGGCGATGCGCTGCCACAGGGCCGGGATCTCGCCGGGCCGCTGCCGTACCCGGGAGACCGCCTCGATCACCCCGAGCCCGACCGCCCCGGCCGCCGCCCCGGCGACCGCCGCACGCGCTCCCCGCCCACCGGCGAGCGCCGCCCCGGCGAGCGCGCCCATGACCCCCGCGGTCCCCACCTGCGCCCGCACCTGCGACTTGTCCACCCGCTCACGCCCCATCCCCGCACCTTACGTGCGCCCTGCCGCCCGGCGCCCGGCCGCCGTCCCGTACGCCGCACGCAAGCATCCGCGCGAGGTCGGCAACGCACGCCGGCCGCGAGAGACCGGGGCCGGTGGCTCAGACGGGCCGGGCCGGGTTCGCCGCTTCCCCCACGCCGGCCGTAGCCGCCGCCGGGCTGCCCAGGGCCGCCGCCCTCGCCTCGGCCGACGCCCGGCGCAACGCCAGCCGGCCGCGGTGTGCCGTGCGCAGCGCGTCGTAGGTGAGCAGGGCCAGCGCCAGCCACACCAGCAGGAAGCCCGCCCAGCGCTCCGCCGGCATCGACTCGCGGAAGTACAGGACTCCCAGGGCGAACTGCAGGGTCGGCGCCAGGTACTGCATCAGGCCGATGGTCGACAGCGGCAGCCGGACCGCCGCCGCGCCGAAGCAGATCAGGGGGAACGCCGTGATCACACCGCAGCTCGCGAGGAGCAGCGCGTGGCCGACGCCCTCGGTGTGGAACGTCGAGTCGCCGCGGGCGCCCAGGACCAGCATGAACACCAGCGCCGGCAGGAACTGCACCGCCGTCTCCGCGGCGAAGGACTCGATGCCCTCCAGCCCGATCCGCTTCTTGATCAGACCGTACGTCCCGAAGGAGAAGGCCAGCACCAGGGCGATCCAGGGCAGCCGCCCGTAGCCCACCGTCAGCACGACGACCGCCGCCGCGCCGACCGCCACCGCGATCCACTGCAGCGCGCGCAGCCGCTCCCGCAGCAGCAGCACGCCGAAGGCGATGCTCACGAGGGGGTTGATGAAGTAGCCGAGGGCCGCCTCGACGACGTGTCCGGAGTTGACGGCCCAGATGTAGACGAACCAGTTGACCGTGATCGTCGCCGCCGCCCCCGTGACCAGCGCGAGCCGTCGCGGCTCGCGCAGCAGCGGCCGGATCCAGGCCCAGCGGCGCAGCACCAGCAGGAGCAGCACGCACGCGACCAGCGACCACACCATCCGGTTGGCCAGGATCTCCGCGGGGCTCGCGGGCTCCAGCAGGGGCCAGAAGAGCGGGATGACGCCCCAACTGCCGTACGCGGCGAAGCCGTAGAGCAGCCCGAGCCGGGCCTCGCTCGCCGCGCGCGCCGGTGCTTCACCTGATGACCCCACGGCCGCCCTCCCGTTCCGCTGCCCGCACGGCGTGCGCCGTGTCGACGGTAGCGGGCGGGAGAGCCCGTTGTCATATCTGTATCAGCATTTGGGTCCTTACGGCTGTCGCGTCGCCGAGGCCGCCGCGAGCCCCGCCGCGACCGCCTCGGCCAGGGGCGTCGCCGGCCGGCCGAGGAGCCGGGACAGCTCGCCCGGGGTACCGGCCGGCAGCCCGCGGGAGATCGCCGCGTCGACGTCGACCAGCACGTCGGCCATCGCCTCCGGCAGCCCGGCGCCGAGCAGGACCGCTGCCGGAGGGCACGATGCGGTTCAGCGCGCTGCGGCGGATCGGCGGGGTGAGCGAGAAGATGCTCGCGCAGACCCTGCAGACCCTGGAGCGCGACGGCCTCGTGCTGCGCGAGGCGAGGCCCGTCGTCCCGCCGCACGTGGAGTACTCGCTGACCCCGCTCGGCGAGCAGGCGGCCCTGCGGGTACGGCCGTTGGCGATCCGGGCGAACGACAGCGGGCCCGCGGTGACCGCGGCGCGGGAGGGGTACGACGAAGCCCGGGCCCGAGTGCTCGGGCCCGGGCCCGGGTCGTATCGGCCGGGGACCGGCGGTCGCGGGACCGTCAGACCGCGGCGGGCGGCCGGCTCAGCCGAGCACCGTCCAGGTGTCGCCCCCCGCGAGCAGCCCCGCGAGGTCGCCCTTGCCCTTCTGCTGCACCGCGTCGTCGAGCTGCTCCGCCATCTCCGTGTCGTACACCTGCCGGTTCACGTCCCGCAGAATGCCGATCGGCGTGTGGTGGAGCGTGTTCGGGTCGGCCAGCCGGGAGAGCGCGAACGCCGTCGTCGGGGTGGCGGCGTGGGCGTCGTGGACGAGGATGTCCGCCTCGTTCGAAGGCGTCACCTCCACGATCTCCAGGTCGCCCGTGGCCGGGTTCCGCACGACGCCCTTGTGGTCGTCCGCGCCGAAGCGGATCGGCTGCCCGTGCTGCAGCCGGATCACCGCCTCCTGCGCCTGCTCGCGGTCCTTCAGCACCTCGAAGGCGTTGTCGTTGAAGATGTTGCAGTTCTGGTAGATCTCGATCAGCGCCGTGCCCGGGTGGGCCGCCGCCGCGCGCAGCGTCTCGGTGAGGTGCTTGCGGTCCGAGTCGACCGTACGGGCGACGAAGGACGCCTCCGCGCCCAGCGCCAGCGAGACCGGGTTGAACGGCGCGTCCAGCGAGCCCATCGGGGTCGACTTGGTGACCTTGCCGACCTCGGAGGTCGGCGAGTACTGCCCCTTGGTCAGGCCGTAGATCCGGTTGTTGAAGAGCAGGATCTTGAGGTTGACGTTGCGGCGGAGCGCGTGGATCAGGTGGTTGCCGCCGATGGACAGCGCGTCGCCGTCGCCGGTGACGACCCAGACCGACAGGTCGCGCCGGGTGCTGGAGAGGCCCGTGGCGATCGCCGGAGCGCGGCCGTGGATGGAGTGCATCCCGTAGGTGTTCATGTAGTACGGGAAGCGGGACGAGCAGCCGATGCCGGAGACGAAGACGATGTTCTCCTTGGCCAGGCCCAGCTCCGGCATGAACCCCTGGACGGCGGCGAGGACGGCGTAGTCGCCGCAGCCGGGGCACCAGCGCACTTCCTGGTCCGTCTTGAAGTCCTTCATGGACTGCTTGGCTTCGGCCTTGGGGATCAGCGAAAGGGTGTCGATCGCCGGTCCCTCAGCGGTCGTCTCAGCCATTGTCGATGGCCTCCTTGAGAGCGGTGGCGAGCTGCTCGGCCTTGAACGGCATGCCGTTGACCTGGTTGTAGGAGAAGGCGTCCACGAGGTACCTGGCGCGGATCAGGGTCGCGAGCTGGCCGAGGTTCATCTCGGGGACGACGACCTTGTCGTACCCGGCCAGCACCTCGCCGAGGTTGCCCGGGAACGGGTTGAGGTAGCGCAGATGGGCCTGCGCGACGTGGTCGCCGGCGCGGCGCACGCGGCGTACGGCCGCGGTGATGGGCCCGTACGTCGAGCCCCAGCCCAGCACCAGCGTGCGCGCTCGTTCTCCCGAGGGTCCTTCCGGGTCGTCGACCTCGATGTCGGGCACCTCGATGCCGTCGACCTTCGCCTGGCGGGTGCGCACCATCAGGTCGTGGTTGGACGGCGAGTACGAGATGTTGCCCGAGCCGTCCTCCTTCTCGATGCCGCCGATGCGGTGCTCCAGGCCCGGCGTGCCGGGGATCGCCCACGGCCGGGCGAGGGTCTGCGGGTCGCGCTTGTACGGCCAGAAGACCTCGGTGCCGTCGTCCATGGTGTGGTTCGTCTTGGTGGCGAACTGCACCCGCAGGTCCGGCAGCTCGTCGACCTCCGGGATCCGCCAGGGCTCGGAGCCGTTGGCGAGGTAGCCGTCGGAGAGCAGCATCACCGGCGTGCGGTACGTCAGCGCGATACGGGCCGCGTCCAGGGCCGCCGTGAAGCAGTCGGACGGCGTGGCCGGCGCCACGATCGGCACCGGCGCCTCGCCGTTGCGCCCGTACATCGCCTGCAGCAGGTCCGCCTGCTCGGTCTTGGTGGGCAGCCCGGTGGAGGGGCCGCCGCGCTGGATGTCCACGATCAGCAGCGGCAGTTCCAGCGACACGGCCAGGCCCACGGTCTCGGCCTTCAGCGCGACGCCGGGGCCCGAGGTGGTCGTCACGCCCAGCGCGCCGCCGAAGGCGGCGCCGAGTGCGGCGCCGATGCCGGCGATCTCGTCCTCGGCCTGGAAGGTGCGGACGCCGAAGTTCTTGTGGCGGCTCAGCTCGTGCAGGATGTCGGAGGCCGGCGTGATCGGGTACGAGCCGAGGAACAGCGGCAGGTCCGCCTGCTGCCCCGCGGCGATCAGGCCGTACGCCAGCGCCAGGTTCCCCGAGATCGAGCGGTACGTGCCGGCGGGGAACGCGGACTGGGCCGGGGCGACCTCGTACGAGACGGCGAAGTCCTCCGTCGTCTCGCCGAAGTTCCACCCCGCCCGGAAGGCGGCGATGTTGGCCTCGGCGATGTCGGGCTTCTTCGCGAACTTGGTCCGCAGGAACTCGATCGTGCCCTCGGTGGGGCGGTGGTACATCCAGCTCAGCAGGCCGAGGGCGAACATGTTCTTGGAGCGTCCGGCGTCCTTGCGGGACAGCCCGAACTCCTTCAGCGCCTCGACCGTGAGCGTGGTCAGCGGCACCTCGTGCACGCTGTACCCGTCGAGGGAGCCGTCCTCCAGAGGGCTCGCCTCGTAGCCCACCTTGGCCATCGCGCGCTTGTTGAACTCGTCGGTGTTGACGATCACCTCGGCGCCGCGCGGGACGTCGCCGATGTTCGCCTTCAGGGCGGCCGGGTTCATCGCCACCAGCACGTTGGGCGCATCGCCCGGGGTGAGGATGTCGTGGTCGGCGAAGTGCACCTGGAAACTGGAAACCCCCGGCAGCGTGCCTGCGGGGGCGCGGATCTCGGCGGGGAAGTTCGGGAGCGTCGACAGGTCGTTGCCGAACGACGCCGTCTCCGAGGTGAAGCGGTCCCCGGTCAGTTGCATCCCGTCTCCGGAGTCACCGGCGAACCGGATGATCACCCGGTCCAGGCGCCTGACCTCTTTGCTGTTGACCTCGCTGGTCACCTTCGTGGACCTCCCTCGCGGCGGCCGCTCGGGAACGGGATTCCGACCGCCTGACCCAGTGACCATCGTACGCGGGTTAGGCATGCCTTCCTGAGCCCGTCCGTAAACTGGACGGTGGCGAGACGTCGGGTTATATCCGCTTTTGTCGCTATCTAGTGTTCCTCTTGACCCCATCCGCCGGTGTGACAATCCCTTGTCACCGGGGCGGGCCGCCGGGGCGCGGGGCGGTCAGGAGTTGAGGTACGTGAGGACCGCGAGCACCCGGCGGTGATCTCCCTCACTCGGCGCCAGCCCGAGCTTCATGAAGATGTTGCTGACGTGCTTCTCCACTGCGCCGTCGCTCACGACGAGCTGCCCGGCGATCGCGGAGTTCGTCCGGCCCTCGGCCATCAGGCCCAGGACCTCGCGCTCCCGCGGGGTCAGCCCGGCCAGCACGTCCTGCTTGCGGCTGCGGCCCAGGAGCTGGGCGACGACCTCCGGGTCGAGCGCCGTGCCGCCCTCGGCGACGCGGACGACGGCGTCGACGAACTCGCGGACCTCGGCGACCCGGTCCTTCAGCAGATACCCGACGCCGCGGCTGGAGCCGGCGATCAGCTCGGTGGCGTACTGCTCCTCGACGTACTGCGAGAGCACCAGCACGCCGACGTCCGGATGCTCGCGCCGCAGTTGGACGGCCGCGCGGACCCCCTCGTCGGTGTGCGTCGGCGGCATCCGTACGTCGGCGACGACGACGTCGGGCGCGCTGCCCTCGGCGGCCAGGTCCCCGACCGTCTTGACCAGCGCGACGCCGTCGCCGACACCGGCGACGACCTCGTGGCCCCGGTCGGTGAGCAGCCGGGTGAGCCCCTCCCGGAGCAGCACCGAATCCTCGGCGATGACCACCCGCACGCTGTCCTCCACCGTTGCCTGCCCCCCATACGAAGATGTGTAGACCTCCAGCATCCCAGGATTCCGCGGCGGGGGAGGTGCCGGTGGCGGATAACGGCAGGTAAAGGGTGGCCGTGGAGCCGAGTCGGCCGTACGGGGACGGGGCCGGCCCGCGGGCCGGCCCCGTCCCCGTGACCTTGCTCACGCCCGCCAGGGCAGCTCCGCCGTGACCACCGTCGGACCGCCGGGCGGGGAGTCGACGACCAGCAGCCCGTCCACCGAGCCCAGCCGCTCCGCCAGCCCCGAGAGCCCCGAGCCCGCGTCCAGCCGCGCGCCGCCGCTGCCGTCGTCCGTCACCTGGATCATCAGCCGGCCGTCCGCCCGCCACAGGTCGATCATGGCCCGGCTCGCGCCGCTGTGCTTGCTGATGTTCTGCAGCAGCTCGGAGGTCGTGTAGTACGCGATGCCCTCGATCGACTGCGCCGGCCGCTCCAGCAGGTCCACCGTCACCGACACCGGGACCGTGCAGCGGGCGGCGACCGCCGACAGCGCCGGGCCCAGGCCACGGTCGGTGAGGATCGCCGGGTGGATGCCGCGGGCCAGATCGCGCAGCTCCTGGAGCGCGAGCTTCACCTCGCCGTGCGCCTCGTCGACCATCGCGGCCGCCGCCTCCGGGTCCTCCAGCAGCTTCTCCTTCGCCAGCCCCAGGTCCATCGCCAGCGCCACCAGCCGGGCCTGCGCGCCGTCGTGCAGGTCGCGCTCGATGCGCCGCAGGTCCGCCGCCGCCGTGTCCACCACGACCCCGCGGTCCGTCTCCAGCTCCTGCACCCGGGTCGCCAGCTTCGACGGGCCCAGCAGCCCGATGACCATGGCCCGGTCCACGTACGACAGGCTGCGCACCACCCACGGCGAGGCGAGCAGGAACACCGCGCCGACGCCGACCGCGAAGAGCTGCTCCAGGGGCGAGTCCAGGTACCAGCCGTCGCCGTCGGCGTTCCCGTACACCTGGAGCCCGTCCTGGCCCCAGTGCGCCGGGAAGACCCACTGCCACAGCGGGTAGGTGACCATGGACCAGCTCCAGAACATCACGGCCACCGAGATGCTGAAGGAGCACACGGCCCAGAACATGTGCAGCAGCCCGTAGAGCATCGTCCGCCACGACTCGCCGCTGCGGAACAGCGACCCGACCCAGCCCATGAACCCCGACGCCCGCCGGCGCAGCGGCTCGGGGTCGTCGACGTGCAGGCCCAGCAGCAGCCGCGCGCGGGTCCGCTCGAAGTAGCCCATGCCGCGGCAGCCGGCCAGCATCCCGGCGAGCACCGGGACGCCGAGGAACGTGATCAGCAGACCCAGGCCGAGCGACAGCATCGTGATCGTGTAGACGAAGAACACGATCGACACCGGCAGGCTGAGCAGGTGGTAGAGGAACTCGCGCCAGGTGCGTGCCTCGAAGGGGGCACGCAGGGCGAGGGGAAGCCGCGGGCGGCGGGCCTCGGGTGCGTACGCGGTGCTGTCCATCGTCGGAAGTCCTTCTGCCGGAGCGCTGGTGACGGGTCTGTCGAGCTTGTGCCTCCAGCCTCCCCGGCGGGGGCGCCGCGGGCCATGGAGCAGGTCGGTCTGTCGGTACGGGGGAAAACCCCACCCCGGGGGCTATCCGCGGGTCTGCTGCGGCTGCGCCTGGGACTCGCGGTTGCGCCAGGGGAGTTCGGCGGTGACGACCGTGGGACCGCCGCTCGGCGACTCCACGACCAGCAGCCCGTCCACCGAGCCCAGCCGCTCCGTCAGCCCCGACAGACCCGTGCCGCCGTCCAGCCGGGCGCCGCCCTTCCCGTCGTCGGTGACCTGCACCATGATGCGCCCCTCCGCCCGCCACACGTCGGCGCTCGCGGTCTTGGCACCGCTGTGCTTGCTGATGTTCTGCAGCAACTCGGAGACCGTGTAGTACGCGATGCCCTCGATGGCCTGCGCGGGGCGGTCCTTGAGGTCGACGGTCACCGAGACGGGCACCGTGCAGCGGGCGGCGACGGCCGACAGCGCCGGGCCGAGGCCGCGGTCCGTGAGGATCGCCGGGTGGATGCCGCGGGCGAGGTCGCGCAGCTCCTCCAGGGCGAGCTTCACCTCGCCGTGCGCCTCGCCGACCATCTCGGCGGCGGCCTCCGGGTCCTCCAGCAGCTTCTCCTTCGCCAGACCCAGCCCCATGGCCAGGGCCACGAGCCGGGCCTGCGCGCCGTCGTGCAGGTCGCGCTCGATGCGCCGCAGGTCCGCCGCCGCCGTGTCGACCACGACGCCGCGGTTCTCCTCCAGCTCCTTGATGCGCCGCTCCAGCGGGTCCGAAGGACCCAGCAGCCCGCGCACCATCGCCCGGTCCACCTCCGTCAGCCCGCGCGCCAGCCACGGCAGCAGCGGCCACAGGACGAACAGCGAGCTGATCGTCAGGGCGAACGTGAGGACCCCCCACGGCAGCCGCATCACGCTGTACAGCGTCGTCCGCCACCCGACGGGGTCCTTCAGCGTCGCCCACAGCCACGGCAGGAAGCCTCCGTACGTGCTCCGCCGGATCGGCGTCGGCGCCTCGACGTGCACGCCGAGCAGCGCCCGCGCCCGTGCGCGCTCCCACGAACCGATCCCGCGGGCGCCGGCGAGGCCCGCGGCCAGCAGCGGCAGGCCGATCACGGTGATCGACAGCAGCGCGCCGGCGTAGAGCCAGATCGAGACGTAGGTGAAGGCGAAGATCGCCATGGGGAGGTTCACCAGCAGGTGCACGATCTCAAGCCAGGTCGTGCCGCTGAGCGGCGGGCGCGGTGGGGGCAGCGGCTTGTCGTCGCTCGGCTTGGCCGGCGGCTCCGCACCAGGGCGGCTGTGGGTCATCCTCCCAGGGTGCCGCGCCGGGGCACGGGGGCGCCATGGGGGGTGTACCGGGGAACGTACGGGGGTTAACCCCACCCTTTGCGGAGAAGCCTCCGTTTCGGGGCCTCCGGCGGGTGCGGGGCCCCGTCTGCGGCGTCCGCGCCGCCCGCGGCTCGCAGGAAGTGGCGTACACGGGATGGCCACAGCCCGCGGGGCAGGGCCTACACTCCTTGCCCGTACAGATCGATGTCCTGACCGAACGCGCACGGGTCAGCCAGCCACAGCAGTCAGGAGCGAAGCGGACGTGCCGGACATGCTCGCCGCCGACGCCGTTGCCGCCGGGTACTTCGACGGCTACGGGGTGGTCGGCCTCGTCGCCGTGCTGGGCCTGCTCTTCGTCGGGGTCGCCTTCGGCGGCGCCCGGCTGCTGCGGCCCGCGGTACCGACACCGGAGAAGCTGCTGACGTACGAGTGCGGGGTGGACCCGGTCGGGGAGGGCTGGGCGCACACGCAGGTCCGCTACTACGTGTACGCCTTCCTGTACGTGATCTTCGCGGTCGACGTCATCTTCCTCTTCCCCTGGGCGACGGTCTTCGCGGCGCCGGGGTACGGGGCGGTGACGCTCGTGGAGATGTTCATCTTCCTCGGCTTCCTCGCCGTGGGCCTGCTGTACGCCTGGAAGAAGGGCGTCCTGGAATGGACGTGAACCCCGCCGCCGAGCCCGCGCGGAGTGAGCCCGTGCAGAAACTGGGCGTCCTCCAGCGGCTGGCACCCCAGCCGATGAAGGTCGTGCTCAACTGGGGCCGCCGCTACAGCCTGTGGGTCTTCAACTTCGGCCTCGCCTGCTGCGCGATCGAGTTCATCGCCGCGTCGATGGCCCGGCACGACTTCATCCGCCTCGGCGTCATCCCGTTCGCCCCCGGCCCGCGGCAGGCGGACCTGATGGTGGTGTCCGGCACGGTGACCGACAAGATGGCGCCGTCGGTCAAGCGGCTGTACGAGCAGATGCCGGAGCCGAAGTACGTGATCTCCTTCGGCGCGTGCTCCAACTGCGGCGGGCCGTACTGGGACTCGTACGCGGTGACGAAGGGCGTGGACCAGATCATCCCGGTGGACGTGTACGTGCCGGGGTGCCCGCCGCGGCCGGAGGCGCTGCTGCAGGGGATCCTGAAGCTCCAGGAGAAGATCGCGCGCGAGTCGCTGGAGGAGCGGTACGGGAACGGGGCGGCCGGGGCCGGAGCGTCGGTGGGAGCGCTGACAAGCGGGCTGGTGAAGCCGCCGGAGGACGGCAGATGACGGAGCAGGGGGAGGGCTGGCTCCCGCGGCGCGCCGCGGAGTTGTTCGGCCCAAAGGCGGTGGCGAAGGAGGCGTACGACGTCCTGACGGTCGACGTACCGCCGACCGCCTGGACCGCAGCGCTGCAGACGGCGCGCGACGAGCTGGGCTGCACGTTCTTCGACTGGCTCAGCGCCGTCGACGAACCGGCAGAGGGCTTCCGCATCGCCGCCCACGTCGTCGCGGTCGGCACCCCGCCGCGCCGGCTGCTGCTCCGCACGACGGTGCCGCACGCGGCCCCGGCGCTGGCGACGGCGACGGGTGTCTACGCGGGGGCGGCGTGGCACGAACGCGAGACGCACGAGATGTTCGGCGTCGACTTCCCGGGCCACCCGCACCTGGCGCGGCTGCTGCTGCCGGAGGAGTTCGAGGGCCACCCGCTGCGGAAGGACTTCGTCCTGGCGGCGCGGGTGGCGAAGGCCTGGCCGGGCGCGAAGGAGCCGGGCGAATCCCACGCGGGCGGCCCGAAGCGCCGCCAGATGCAGCCCCCGGGCGTCCCTGACCCCAACGACTGGGGCCCCCAGAAGGGCACCCTCCCCCCACCGCCCACCCGCCCCGCCCGCCGCGGCGGGCCGAGAGCGGACGCCCCGGCCCGCCGCACCCGCTCGGCGAGCACCGGCTCGGCGTCGCAGCGGAGTGCCGGTGCGGCGCCCGCAGGCGAGGGTCCGGTGACCCGGCCGGACGAAGCGCGCGACCGCCCGACGGGCGCGGAGGCGGAGTCCGCGCAAGCGCCCCCCGCCGCAGGCGCCGCGCCCCCCGGCGAAGAGAAGACGGGCCGCCCGGCCCGCGCCGCCCGCCGCGGGCGCTCGGCAAGCGAGGGCTCGGCATCGCACCGGGCCCCCGGCGGCGGCCCCGCCGCAGGGGACGCACCGGCGGGGACCTCGCCGGACGCAGCCTCGGCCCCCGCCGTAGCCGGTGCCGGCCGCCCGGCCCGCGGCGCGCGGCGCGCGCGCTCGGCGAGTGAGGGTTCGGCGTCGCAGCGGGGAGCCGACGAGGGGGCCGCGTCCCGGTCCCGCGAGACGGACGACGGCGACGACGCCGGTGGTACGGGGGCTGCCGACGGCCCGTCGGGCGGCCCCGCGCGCGGGGCTCCCGGCGACGCCGGGGCCGGGCGCCCGCCCCGCGGTGCGCGCCGCGCGCGTTCGGCGAGTGAGGGTTCCGCTTCGCAGCGGGCCGCCGGCGGCGGGCCCGCCGCCGCGGGCGGGGAGCCGCGCTCCCGTACCCGTACGCCCGATGCCCCCTGGCAACGCCCCCGGCCCGACGACGAGTCGACCCCGCCCGACAGGCCCGCCCCGGGCGAAGGCATGCCGCCCGCCGAGCCCACCGGGGGTGCCCCGCCGGCGACCGAGCCGCCCGCCGCAGGCGATCCCTCCTCATCCTCGGAGCCCGCCGCCGGCGCATCCGCGCCGCCCGAACCCGCCGGCGGCAGCACCCCCTCCACCGGGCCCGCCGCTGGCGAGCCCGCGTCCGAGGACTCCGGCCCGGACGACGACGCTCCGCCCCGCGAGGCGCGCGAAGGCGGTGACGCGCCGTGAACGACGTGCTCGAAATCCTGCTCACCCTGCTCGGCGTGCTCGTCGTCTTTCTGCTCTTCCCCCTCGTCGTCGGGCAGACCGAGCACAAGGTCATGGCCCACATGCAGGGCCGCGTGGGCCCCATGTACGCCGGCGGCTTCCACGGCTGGGCGCAACTCGTCGCCGACGGCGTCAAGTTCGTACAGAAAGAAGACGTCGTCCCCGCCGGCGCCGACCGCCGGGTCTTCCAGCTTGCCCCCGCCGTCGCCCTCCTGCCCTACCTCATCGTCCTCGTCGCCATCCCCTTCGCCCCGGACGGCGGCGTCGGCGAGGCACTGGACGCCGGGATCTTCTTCGTCCTGGCCGTCATGGGCGTCGGCGTCCTCGGGTCCCTCATGGGCGGCTGGGCGTCCGCCAACAAGTACTCGCTCCTCGGCGGCCTCCGTACCGCCGCCCAGCTTCTCGCCTACGAGCTGCCCATGCTGCTCGCCGCCGCCTCCGTCGCCATGGCCGCCGGGACGGTCTCGCTCGTCGGGATCGTCGACGGGTTCGAGTGGTGGTGGCTGCCGTGGCAGCTCGTCGGCGGCGTGGTGTTCTTCACCGCCGGTCTCGCCGAGCTGCAACGCCCGCCGTTCGACGCCCCCGTCGCCGACTCGGAGATCATCTTCGGCGCGTACACCGAGTACTCCGGCCTGCGCTTCGCGCTGTTCCTGCTCGCCGAGTACGCCGGCATCGTCGTCCTCAGCGCGCTGACCGCCGTGCTCTTCCTCGGCGGCTGGCACGGCCCGTACGCCGACGGGCTCGGCTGGCTCTGGACGCTGCTGAAGACCGGGATCCTCGCCTTCGCCGTGATCTGGCTGCGCGTCACGTACCCGAGGCTGCGCGAGGACCAGATCCAGCGCTTCGCCTGGACGACCCTCATCCCGCTCGCCCTCGCGCAGATCGCGCTGACCGGCATCGTGAAGGTGGTGATCTGACCGGTGAAGGGGCTCGCCAAGGGGCTTGCGGTCACGCTGCGTACGATGACGCGGCGCTCGCACACCGCGCACTATCCCGACACCCTGCCCGCGCTGCCGCCGCGCAGCCGCGGCGTCATCGCGCTGTTCGAGGAGAACTGCACGGTCTGCATGCTGTGCGCCCGTGAGTGCCCGGACTGGTGCATCTACATCGACTCGCACAAGGAGACTGCGCCGCCGGCCGCCCCCGGCGGGCGTGAGCGCAGCCGCAACGTGCTCGACCGCTTCGCGATCGACTTCGCGCTGTGCATGTACTGCGGGATCTGCATCGAAGTCTGCCCGTTCGACGCGCTTTTCTGGTCGCCGGAGTTCGAGTACGCGGAGACCGACATCCATGAGCTGACCCACGAGCGCGACCGGCTGCGGGACTGGATGTGGACCGTGCCGGTCCCGCCCGCGCCGGACCCGGCGGGGGAGGAGCCGAAGGAACTGGGCGCGGCGCGTCAAGCGGTGGAGAAGGCGGAGGCGGCGGAACAGGCGGCGGCGGAGGCCGCGCGGGTACGGGACGCGGGGGAGCCCGCGGCCGGGGAGGGCGACGACGCATGACCCTCGCCGCCGAGACCCACGGCTTCCTGTCGCCCACCGGCGTCGAGATCGTCTTCCTCCTCACCGGCCTGGTGACCCTCGGCGCCGCCGTGATCACCGTGACCACGCGGCAGTTGGTGCACGCCGCGCTGTGGCTGGTGGTCGCGCTCGGCGGGCTGGCGGTCGAGTACCTGCTGCTGACGGCCGAGTTCGTCGCCTGGGTGCAGGTGCTGATCTACGTCGGCTCCGTGGTTGTGCTGCTGCTCTTCGGGCTGATGCTGACCCGCGCGCCGATAGGCCGCTCGCCGGACGCCGACTCGGGCAACCGGTGGGTGGCGCTGGGCGTGGCGGGGGCGGCGGCGGTGCTGCTGGTGACGCTGGTGGTGGACGCGTTCCGTACGACGTGGATCGACCTGGACGAGCCCAAGGGCACCACCGACCTGCTGGGGGCGAGCGTCTTCCGGCACTGGGTGCTGCCCTTCGAGGCGCTGTCGGTGCTGCTGCTGGCCGCGCTGGTGGGGGCGATCGTGCTGTCGCGCAAGAACGGTGGGCAGGCCGACGAGGACGCCGCCGAGTCAGCCGAGGCCGCCGACGGCAGCGGGGAGGGCTGATGCATCTCGCGTATCCGGCGGTGCTGGCGGTGCTGCTGTTCTGCGTCGGCCTCTACGGCGTGCTGGCGCGGCGCAACGCCATCCTGGTGCTGATGTCCGTCGAGCTGATGCTCAACGCCGTCAACCTCAACCTCGTCGCCTTCGACGTCGCGTTCCGCGACGTCCTGCGCTCCGGGCAGTCGTTCACGCTGTTCATCATCGCGCTGGCCGCGGCCGAGATCGGCATCGGGCTGGCCATCGTGCTGATGGTGTACCGCAACCGGGGCACCTCGGCCGTCGACCGGCTGCGCGACCTCGCCGACACCGACGCGGGCGGCACCGGCGGCGGGGCGGCGGACGCGGCGGACGACGCAGCAGCGGACGCGGCGGAAGGCGCCGCCGCCGGCGACGAGTCCGGGACCGCGTCGAAGAAGGCCGAGGCCACCGCGTGACCACCTCCACCCTCGCCGTACTCGTCCCCCTCCTGCCGTTCCTCGGCGCCGTCGCCGGCCTGCTCCTCGGCCGCCGCTCACCGGGCATGGTGCAGCCGCTGGCCGTGCTGCCGACCGTGACCGCCGCCGTGCTCGCCGCCGTCGTCGCGGCGCGGCAGGGCGGCGACGAGCCGGTGACCGCCGCCACCGAGCTGACCCCGACCGGCTCCGTGCCCATCGACCTGGCGCTGCACCTCGACGGCATGGCGGTGCTCGTCGCCGTGCTCGTCGGCGTCGTCGCCTCGTGCGTGCAGATCTACTCCACCGGCTATCTGCGCGACGACCCGCGCTACTCCTCGTACGCCGCCCTCGTCTCCCTCTTCACCGCCGCGATGTTCCTCGTCGTCTACTCCGGCGACCTGATGGTGCTGCTGGTCGGCTGGGAGATCATGGGCATCTGCTCGTACTTCCTCGTCGGCCACTACTGGGACACGGAGGTGGCGCGCTCCGCCTCGCTCAAGGCGTTCCTGGTCACCAAGCTCGGCGACGTCCCCTTTCTCTTCGGCATCTTCGCGCTCGCCTCCGAGGCCGGTACGTTCCGGATCAACGGCATCCTGACCGCGGCCGTCTCCGGCGACGGCCTCGCGCACCCCACGCTCATCGCGCTGCTGCTGCTCGCCGGGGTCGCGGGCAAGTCCGCGCAGTTCCCGCTGCACACCTGGCTGCCCGACGCGATGGCGGGCCCCACGCCCGTCTCCGCGCTGATCCACGCGGCGACGATGGTCGCGGCCGGCGTCTACGTCGTCGCCCGGCTGCTGCCCGTCTTCGCCGCCTCGGCCGCCGCGCTGGTGGTGCTGGCGGTGCTGGCCGCCGTCACGATGGTCGGCTCGGCGCTCGCCGCGCTCGCGCAGGACGACATCAAACGCGTGCTCGCGTACTCGACCGTCGGACAGCTCGGCTACATGACCGGCGCGCTGGCCGTGGGCTCCCGGGACGCCGCCGTCTTCCACCTCCTCTCGCACGGCGCCTTCAAGGCGCTGCTCTTCCTCGCCGCCGGCGTCGTCATCCACGCCGCCGGCACCAACTCACTGGCCGCGATGGCCCGGATGGGCGGCCTGCGCAAGCGGGTGCCGGACGCCTACTGGACGATGACCGCCGCCCTCCTGGCCCTCGCCGCCATCCCGCCCTTCGCCGGCTTCTTCTCCAAGGAAGCCGTCCTCGGTGCCGCGGAACACGCCGTGACGGGCGACGCGGAGGGCATCCCCGCCGCCGCGGCCTGGACCGTCCTGGTCGCCGGGCTCGCCGCCGCGCTGCTCACCGCCGCGTACGCCGCCCGGCTGTGGCTGCTCTCCTTCCACGGCCGCGGCGAACCCGCCCCCGACCACGGCCCGCAGCCGGTCGTCATGAACGCCGTGCTGTGGCTGCTGCTCGTGCCCACCATGGCGTTCGGGCTGACCGTCTGGACGCTCCCGGACTGGCTCGGCGACCACGCCCTCACCCCGACGCTCGCCACCGCCGTCCTCGGTACGGGGCTGGCGCTCGTCGGCGTGACGGCGACGTACGCGGCGTGGAAGCAGACCGCCGGGATCGCCGCCCGCGTCCCCGCCGGCGCGGTGACGGCACACCCCGACGCCGAGCCGGCGCTCACCGAGGTGGAGGCGGAGGCCACGCACGAGACGGTGTACGGCAGCCCGTCGGACGAGGGCTCCGCCGCGTCGGGCGCCGCCCCCGACGGCACCGCCACGGACCCCGGCCGGATACTGCTCGGCCCCGTCCTCTACCGGCACGCCGGCCGCGGCTTCCACGTCGACGCCCTGTACGCCGCGTGCTTCGTCCGCCCGGTACGGGCCGCGGCCCGGCTGGTCCGCTTCCTGGACCGGGAGGTCGTCGACACGTACGTACGCGGTGCGGGCACCGCGCCACGGCTGCTCGGCGCCGCGGTCCGCCGCGCGCAGACCGGCAACGTGCAGAGCTACCTCAGCGCGCTGCTCGGCGGCGCACTCGTCCTGGCCGTCGCGGTCGTCGTCGCCACCACATCGGTCACGGGAGGCTGACGCCGCATGGACACCGGCACGCCCGCACGCCACCCCGGCACCCGCCCGGCCGCGCACCGCCACGGAAACAGCCCGGCCGCGCACCGCCCGACGGCCCCGGCGCCCGCCCCCGGTACGTCCGTGCGCCGACCGGGCAGCCGCCCGGACCGTTCCCGTCCCCTGCCCCGGCCGTCCTCCGAAGCCGCGGAGGTCACCCGCGTATGAACCACACCGCGATGCAGCTCGTCCTCGCCGCCATCGTCGTCCTCCCCCTTCTCGGCGCCCTGGCCGCTCTCTTCCCCCCGCCGCCCGGCCTCAAGGGCAAGAGCCCCGACCAGGCCGTGCTGCGCCACGGCGTCACCGTCACCGGCGCCGTGTTCGTCCTGTCCGTCGTCCTGGCCGCCGGCTTCGACTACGACGACGCCGGCACCATGCAGGCCGACTCCGACGTCAGTTGGATCCCCGCCCTCGGAATCCGGCTGCACCTCGGCGTCGACGGCGTATCGCTCCCCCTTCTCGTCCTCACCGCGCTGCTGACCTTCCTCTGCGCGGTCTACGGCTACTTCGTCATGCCCGCCGGGCCGTCACCCCGGGCGTTCGTCGCGCTGCTGCTCGTCCTCGAAGGCGGGATGCTCGCCACCTTCGCCGTCCTCAACCTGCTGCTGTTCTTCCTGGCGTTCGAGATGGTGCTCATCCCGATGTACTTCCTCATCGCCCGCTGGGGCGGCGCCGGACGGACCGCCGCCGCCTGGAAGTTCATCCTCTACACGCTGCTCGGCTCGGTCGTGATGCTCCTCGGCCTCCTCCTCGTCGGGTTCCAGGGCGGCACTTTCGACATGGTGGCACTCGCCACTGACAACGGCGCCGAGCTGAGCCGCACCACGCAGCTCATCGCGGTCCTCGCCATCGGCATCGGCCTCGCCGTGAAGACCCCGATGTGGCCGCTGCACAGCTGGCTCCCCGACGCCCACACCGCCGCCCCCACCGTCGGCTCGGTCCTGCTCGCCGGCGTGCTGCTGAAGATGGGCACGTACGGGTTCGTGCGCGTCCTGCTGCCCATCGCCCCCGACGGCATGGAGACGTACGCGCCCTACCTCGCCGCCTTCGGCGTCACCGGCATCCTCTACGGCTCCCTCGCCTGCCTCGCCCTCGTCCGTACCGGAGCACGCGGCGACCTCAAGCGGCTCATCGCGTACTCCTCCGTCGGCCACATGGGCTTCGTGCTCCTCGGCATCTCCACGCTGACCCCCACCGGCGTCAACGGCGCGCTCTTCGCCAACATCGCCCACGGCCTCATCACCGGCCTGCTCTTCTTCCTCGTCGGCGCCCTCAAGGAGCGCACCGGCACCACCGATCTCGACGCCCTCGCCGGCCGCACCGGCGCGGCCCTCTACGGCAGCGCCCCGCGCCTGGGCGCGCTGCTCGCGTTCGGCGCGGTCGCCTCGCTGGGGCTGCCGGGGCTCGCGGGCTTCTGGGGCGAGATGCTGGCGATGTTCGCCGCCTTCGACCCGGCCGCCGGGCTCTCGCGTCCCGCGTACCTGGTCTTCATGGCCGTCGCCGGCTTCGGCACCCTGCTCACCGCCGCGTACCTCCTGCTCGTCGTACGCCGCGTCTGCATGGGCGACAGAACGGCGGGGGAGCGGCCGGCCTTCGGGGACGTACGCCGCTACGAGATCGCCGCCTGGAGCCCGCTCGTCACGCTCACCGTCCTCGCAGGGCTCTGGCCCGCCGCACTCCTCGGCCTGACCGACCCGGCCGTGCAGAAGCTCCTCGCGGGAGGAAGCTGATGACGTACGCACCCGCCGCCGCACTCCCGGCCGGAGGGACCGCGGACACGGTCCTCGCGAAGTCCGTCGTCCAGTCCGTCGACTGGCTCGCCGTCGCGCCGCCCACGATCGTCGCCGTGGCCGCCGTCGCGCTGCTGGTCGCCGACCTCTTCGTACCCGAGCGCGCGAAGCATCTCCTCGGCTGGGGCGCGGTCGCCGCCCTCGCCGTCTCCCTGCTCGCGCTCCTGCCGCTCCTCGACGGCGACCGCAGCACCTTCTGCCTCACCGACGATCCCGGCGTCTGCAGCTACACCGCCGACCGCTTCGCGCTCGTCGTGCAGTTGCTGGTGCTCGCGGGCGCGCTGCTCGCCGCGCTGCTGTCCGTGCACGACGTGCGCGCGACGAAGCTGCCCGCGGGCGAGTTCTGGTTCCTGCTGCTGGCCTCGGTCGCGGGCGCCGCCCTGCTGCCCGCCGCCCGCGACCTGGCCACGCTCGTGATCGCCCTGGAGGTCGCCTCGCTGCCGGCCTTCGCGCTGGTCGGCCTGCGCCGCGGGGACCGGCTGTCGTCCGAGGCGGCGCTGAAGTTCTTCCTCTCCTCCGTCACCGCGACCGCCGTCATGCTCCTCGGCATCAGCTTCGTCTACGCCGCCGGGGGCAGCCTGCACCTGGCGCGGCTGGCCGACGGGCTCGCGACGGCGCCTGAGCGACTGGAGACGCTGGCGGCGGCGGGGGTGGTGCTGACGCTGGTCGGGTTCGCCTTCAAGACGGCGGCGGTGCCGTTCCACTTCTGGGTGCCCGACACGTACGTCGGCGCACCGATCCCGGTCGCCGCGTATCTGTCGGTCGTCGGCAAGGCGGTGGGCTTCAGCGGGCTGATCCTCGTCACCGTCGTGGCCTTCCCCGCGTACGACGAGGTGTGGGGCCCGGCGATCGCGGTCCTGGCGGCACTGACGATGACCGCGGGCAACGTCGCCGCCCTGCGCCAGCGCCTCGACGCCCCGCACAGCGCGGTCCGGCTGCTGGCCTGGTCGTCGGTGGCGCAGGCCGGCTACCTGCTGGTCCCGATCGCCGCCGCGGCCTACGCCGACGAACCGGAGCGCGCGGTGGGCTCCACGCTCTCGTACGCCCTGATGTACGCGGTCGTGAACCTCGGCGCCTTCGCGGTGGTCGCCGCGGTGGCCGCGAAGGGCGGCCGCGGCGGCCGGGTCACCGACTACCGGGGCCTGGCGGCCACACGGCTGCCGGTCGCGCTGGCGCTGGCGTTCTTCCTGATCAACCTCGCGGGGCTGCCGCCGGGGATCATCGGCCTGTTCGCGAAGGTGACGGTCCTGGGCGCCGCGGTGGACGCGGGGCTCGGGTGGCTGGCGGTGGTCATGGCGGCGAACGTGGTGGTGGGGTTGTACTACTACCTGCAGTGGACGGCGCTGCTGTTCCGCCCGGCCCCGTCGGCGGACGGAAGTCCCACCCCGGTACGTACCACCCTGACCGCCCCGCTGCGCGGTGCCATCGGCCTGACGGCGGCGCTCGGCGTCGCGCTCTCGGGCGCCCCGCAGCTCGTACTCCGCTTCGCGGGCGAAGCCCTGCTGTAACGCCGCCTCACCCGCCCGGCTCACGGGGAATCTGCGCTGACCAGGGAACTTGCCCGGCGGGTCGCGCGTTCTGTGCGTGGGAGGGGTCCACTGGAGGGAGACGGCCGACACTAGCGGCGGCAGGCTTTGGAGGGCACATTGTGCACCGGTCGAACAACGGGCTGAAGACAGCCGCGCTCCTCGGCGGCATGTCAGCGCTGATCTTGCTCATCGGCAGCATTTTCGGCCGTACGGGCTTGATCATCGCGCTCGTCGTGGCCATCGGCACCAACGCGTACGCGTACTGGAACAGCGACAAGATGGCCCTGCGCGCGATGCGCGCCCGCCCGGTCAGCGAGATCGAGGCGCCGAATCTGTACCGCATCGTGCGCGAGCTCTCCAACGAGGCCCGCCAGCCGATGCCCCGGCTCTACATCTCGCCCACGCAGGCGCCGAACGCCTTCGCCACCGGCCGCGACCCGCGCAACGCGGCGGTCTGCGTCACCGAGGGCATCCTGCAGATCCTCGACGAGCGCGAGCTGCGCGGCGTCCTGGGGCACGAGCTGATGCACGTCTACAACCGGGACATCCTCATCTCGTCGATCGCGGGCGCGCTCGCGTCGGTGGTGATGTTCCTGGTGAACTTCGCCTGGCTGATCCCGAGCGGCGACCGCAACGGCAACGGCCCGGGCCCGTTCGGCATGCTCCTGGTCCTCTTCCTGGGCCCGGTGGCGGCGAGCATCATCAGGCTCGCGGTCAGCCGCTCGCGCGAGTACGAGGCGGACCAGACCGGCGCCCGGCTCACCGGCGACCCGCTGGCCCTGGCGAGCGCCCTGCGGAAGCTCGACGCGGGGACGAAGCAGCTCCCGCTGCCGCCGGAGCCGCGGATCGAGACGGCGAGCCACATGATGATCGCCAACCCGTTCCGGCGGGGATCGGGCAATATGTCGCGCCTGTTCTCGACGCACCCGCCGATGGCGGAACGTATCGCCCGGCTGGAGCGCATGGCGGGCCGGGACCTGGGCCACTGACGGGCTGCTGCTCTGTGGCCCTGTCGCGTGTCGCCTGTCGGCCGGGTGGGTTAGCGTAGGACCCATGTCAGGTGCTTCTGGAGCCGGCTGCGCCGGTGTGACGAGGACGTCCCGCTAGCGGCGGGACGTACGTCACCTTTTCGCCCGCAGGTGCGCGTCTGCGTTCCTGTGGGCCCGTAGACAAGCTCGTACAGTTCCGTCGCTTCGTGATCGACCGGAGCGGCCTCTTGTGCTGCCCGGAACTCGTCTTCCGAGCAACGGAGCTTCCAGGTGTTCTCAGGCATTCCTTCCGCGCGCGCGGACTCCGCGTCCCCGGTGCGGTCATGGCTGGTGCTGTGCTGCATGGCCGTGCTGCAGTTCCTCATCGCGGTCGACGTGACCGTCGTCAACGTCGCCCTGCCGTCGATCGGCGCCGACTTCGGGGCGAACGACCGCCAACTGACGTGGGTGGTCGTCGGATACACCATCACCGGCGGCGGGCTGCTCATGCTCGGCGGCCGGCTGGGCGACGTCCTGGGCCGGCGCCGCGTGCTGCTGTCCGGCACGGCGCTCTTCGGCCTCGCGTCGCTGCTGGCGGGACTGGCGCCGTCGTTCGCCTGGCTCGTGGCGGCGCGGCTCCTCCAGGGCGCCGGCGAGGCGATCGCGCTGCCGGCGGCGATGGCGGTGGTCGTGCTGATGTTCCCGGAGGGACCGCGGCGGTCCCGGGCGCTGAGCGTCTGGGGGGCGGTGGCCAGTTGCGGGCTGGTTCTGGGGTTCGTGCTCTCCGGAGTGATCACGGAGCTGTTCGGATGGCGGTGGATCTTCCTCGTGTCCGTCCCGTTCATCCTGGTCGTCCTCGCGGCGACGCTCCTCCTCGTACCGGCGGACCCGCCGGCCCGCCGCACCCCGGCGGACCTGCCCGGCTCGCTGCTGCTGACCGCGGCACCGCTGCTGTTCGCGGTCGGCGTGGTGGAGGCGGGGGAGGAGGGCGGCAGGGGGTCGTGGCTGCCGCCGGTGTCCCTGGCGGGCGCGGCGCTCGCGGCGGTCGCGTTCGCCACGGTGGAACGCCGCTCGGCGAACCCCCTCGTACCACTCGGCTTCTTCCGCAACGGCCCGCGGGTGAGGGCGAATCTGGCGACGGCGCTGCTGAGCGCGGCGCTGTCGACGTCGTTCCTGCTGTTCACGTACTACCTGCAGGAGTACCGGGGCCTCCGCCCGCTGGAGGCGGGGCTGATGATGCTGCCGCTGGCGTTCACGCTGATCGGGGCGTCGGTGCTCGTGCCCCGGGTGCTGGGCCGCTGGGGGGCGAGGATGTGCGCGCTGACGGGGATCGGGCTGACGGGGCTGGCGTTGGCGGTGCTGGGGTTCGTGACCCACGTCGAGGGGGGCGCGCCGGCGATGATCCCGGCGATGCTGCTCATCGCGGCGGGGCTGGGGTTCGGCATCATCGGCCTGCAGTACGCGGCGGTGAGCGGGGTGACGGAGGACGACGCGGGGATCGCCTCGGGCGTCCAGCGGGCGGCGGACCAACTGGGGGGCGCCACGGGGGTCACGCTGTACGTGGGGGTGGGATTCGCACCGGGGTTGGGGGATGCGAACCCGTTTGTGACGAGCAGCGTGCTGGCGGTCGGAGGGCTGGTGGCGGCGGGGGCTGTGGCTTGGCGGATGGGGGCGGGTGGGGCGTTGCGGTAGGGGGTGGGTTGCCGGCGGTGGGGCGGGGGTTGCCGGTGTGAGGGTTGCTGGGTGCGGGTTTGCGGGGCGCCGTTCCCGGTGGACCACGCGCTCGGTGGACCACGCGCTCGGTCGACCCCGTGCCCGGTCGACCCCGTGCCCGGTCGACCACGCGCTCGGTCGACCACGCGCTCGGGCATCCGCTACGGGGTGGGATCCACGCTGGAGCGGATGGGGCTACGGGGAGGGATCCACGCCGCGGCTGCCGCAGCCCGCCATCTCCGCCATCTCCGCCATCTCCGCCATCTCCGCCATCTCCGCCATCTCCCCTCACGCCCGCCCAAGGGTATGCGGCTGGTCTGACAGCGCGGGGGTCACCGGCGCTGTGAGCTGGGCTAACGGTTGCGGGGCTCGGGTACGGGGGTGCGGTGTCGGGGTGGCGGTGGTGCGTGGGGCGTGCCGGTGCACGGGGGGTCCGCGAAGGAGAAGGGGCGTCGTTGGGGGCCCCCGGGGGGCCCGTAAAAGACCGGCGGCTATGGGTGGCCCGCAGGGAGGGGGCGCCCTCCGCTGGGACTACGGACGCGGTGCCCGGCGAACGGGGCCGGGACGCCTGGAGTTGGGCTTGCCCCGCTTGCGGGGCACCCCGTCGGACGGGGGGCGGAACCCCGGGCCGGGGCGGGCTCCGTCGCGGATGTCCCCGGGTGCGCGAGGTCCGGCGCCGGGGTGTGCGTGGTGCCGGGCGGCGTCGGGGTTGAGGTCGGGGGTGTTCGTGGGGTGGGCCGGGTGCGTGGCTGAGGTGTGTGGAGCATGGGAGGGGGGCGGCCCCGGGCCGTGCGCTGGTGAAGGCGTCGTACGTGGCTGGCGTGATCCTTTGTCCGCGGGGTGGTCCGCCTTCGGGGGAGGGGAGCGGCATCGGGGTGCCGGCGCGGCGCCGGCCGGGCGGCGTAGTTCGGCGTCGGCCGGCCGGTGCATGCGTGTCGATGGGCAGAAGTCGGCCTCCGGGGCCCGATTCGGGCCGGATCCAGGAGTGTTACCGCGAGTTACGACACAATCTGTCCGCCCGGGAGCCGCGAGCAGCGGTGGCGGGTCTCGTCGAGGGCTGGGGGCGCGCCGATGGGAGAAAGTCCGCCCGAGAGGGCGATTTGCCCCGGTTTGGAGAGGGGGTTACCGCGGGTTCGTCTCGGTGGCGTTCGTTCGGCCGGCGGTCGGCGCCCGTGGGGTTGGGTGGTGCGTCCCCGTGGGCGAAAGTCGGGTCGTGCGGGTGATTCGGGTGGTTATCTGAGGCCGGTTGCCGAGAGTTTGTCCCGGCGGAATGCGCCGAGGCGTTCTCGGTGGCGGTGGGTTGGGCTGGGAGGTGTTGGGTGCGTGTCGGTGGGCAGAAGTCGGTTGCCGTGGGTGCTTTCGTCGGATTTGCGGGTGCTGTGCGGTCGAAATCGTACCGATGGCGTCCACGCGCCAGGGCCGGTGGCCGCTGGCCGTGTTCGGGAGGCTTCGCTTGGCGGACGTCGGCTCGGGGTGGGTTTCTTGCGGTGGTTCTGGAGAGGGCTGCCGCGAGTTCGTGTCGGTCGTGCCGGGCCGGGGCGGCGGCTGGCAGCCAGCGGGCTGCGGCAACAGGCCCGGCACGGTGCCGGTGGGTGCGCGGCACGGTGTGGTGGAAGGTGTTGCGTTTCGGGTGTGGGGGCGGAACCGCGCGCCTGGTACGACGGTCGAGGCAGGGGCCGTTGCCGGTCCCCCGGAGGCGGCCTGCTTTCGAGGGGGGCCAATGCTCCAAACCCACGTCGAGGCAGCTCGCGTACAAGCCGGGGAACCCCGACACCGTCTCCGGACCAGGGCAACGTCCGCCAGTGGGCTCCCCCCTCGCAGGGCAGCCGCCCCCGTAGGCGCAGCCGCCCGCGTTCGCGCCGCCCCGCCTCGGGCTGCGCCCCGGTCGCCCCGCCCCCGCTCGCCGAGCTACCCCGCTCCGCCGTCCGTCCCCCGGTGGGCCGTCTCCACTTCGTACGCGGCGTCAACAGCGCCGAACCCCCGAACCCTCGAACCCCCGCACCCCCGCACCCGCCAAGCCCACGGCCACGTCCCCCCCCCCACCCCCCCGACCCGTGCCCCC